>JAAYRM010000075.1 GCA_012518745.1 Tissierellia bacterium | reverse complement strand
GCTACCCCCGCGGGTAGCACGGCCTATAGTTTTTCCAGTGGTGGGAGCATAGTATACCCTTCCCTGAACATCCTACAGATTACTCCCATATCCCCGATCAGTTCTGAGGCCTACCGTTCCCTACCGAATAGTGCCATAGTTCCGGGTGATAGCATAATTACCATAAGGCCTGAGTATAGATATGAGAATTCCATATTGATAGTCGTGGATGGAACTGAATACAGATATGATGATATAACTAAAATTAATTTCACAGTCCCTGAAAAGAGCATACATAAATTAAATTTTGATAAGAATATGTACTGGAATAACCTAAAGAGTAAGTTTCTATAAAAATAGCCCCGTTCATTTTACGGGGCTATTCTTATAACATTTCATCCATCTCATCGACCAATCTTCCAAATATCTCTAATGCATTATTCACCGGTTCCTCGGTGGTCATATCCACCCCGGCCATTTTCAATACCTCTATTGGATAATCGGAACTGCCGCTCTTTAGAAAATCCATATATCTATCCACAGCTACCCCGCCTTCCATCAAAATCTGTTGGGATAGAAATACAGCTGCGGAATACCCGGTGGCATATTGATATACATAGTAATTATAATAGAAATGGGGGATCCTAGCCCATTCCATAGCTATCTCATCATCCACTATCATATTCTTTCCATGGTACTTTTTATTCAATTCCATGTAGGTATCCGAAAGATAATCGGCGGTTATCGCATTGCCCCCTTCGGAATATTCGTATATCAATTTTTCGAACTCCGCAAACATGGTTTGCCTGAATACGATGGTCCTAAACTGTTCTAGATAGTGGTTGAGCAGGTAGAGCCTTTCATTTTCATCTTCCACATTCTTTAGCATATGATCCAATAATAGGGATTCATTGACAGTAGATGCCACTTCCGCAACGAATATGCTATACCCTCCGTAGATATAGGGTTGATTCTCCTTTGAAAAATAACTATGCATGGAATGTCCCATCTCATGAGCTATGGTGAATACGCTATCCAATGTATTTTGATAATTTAGTAGGATGAAGGGTTTAGAATCGTAGGTTCCGCTGGAATAGGCTCCACTCCTCTTGCCCCTATTTTCATATACATCCACCCATCTATCATCAAAACCCTGCTGCAAAACCTCTATATATTCATCTCCTAGGGGTTTTAAGCCCTCGATTACCAGCTCCTTACCCCGCTCATAGGGTATATCGAAATCCACATCCTTTATTATTGGGGTATATAGATCATACATATGCAGCTCATCTACCCCAAGCGCTCTCTTCCTTATATCCATATATCTATACATACTATCTAAATTGTTATGAACCGAATTTATTAAATTATCGTATACGGCAATAGGTATTTTATTTTGCTTCAACGATGCCTCTATGCTAGAGGCATATTTCCGCACCCTAGTGCTAAATATATTTTTCTTTATACTCGCATTCAGGGTCTGTGCATAGGTGTTTCTGAAGTCCTTGTATGTACCGTATAAGGCCTTGAAGGCCGCCTCCCTTACATTCCTATCCTTGCTTTCCATCAAGGGAATAAAGTTCCCCTGGGTTATTTCCACTTCTTCACCGTCTTCATCCATAATTGAGGGAAACTTAATATCGGCATTATTCAGCATGGAAAATATCTGCTGCGGAGCGCTAGTTATTTCACCCATCTGTGCTAATAGGTTCTCCTCCTCTATGGAGAGTACATGCTCCTGTTGCCTCAATATATCGTCCAGATATTGCCTATATAGTTCCAGGCCATCCACTTCTTTATAGTAGCTAGATAATTTGTCTGCATCTATCTGCAGTATTTCTGGCACCAAAAAGGAGGTGCCCTCCTGTACCCTTACATAGGCGGCCAGAGCCCTATCCAATAATGCCTGGGATTCCCCCACCCTAGTATCCTGATCCAGCCTCATATTTGCATAGGAATATAGATTGGATGCAAGCCTATAGATATCATCCCTATCCCTCAGCGCATTCAATAGGGTATCCGCAGATTCCGCAACTATTCCATTATATTCGGAATAATTCTCTGCCAACCCCTGTAATTTCCGTAGATCCTCTTCCCAATCCTCCAGGTCCTCATACATGGATTCTAGATCCCATATATATTCCTCTGGTATATCCTTCCTCTCCTTTATATTCACCTTATCGTTCTCCATACAAATTTCCTCCCATTGAGTTAGATAATACAATTTCCAAGGCTTATTCCAATGTATTTAGAGCCTCCACCATTATATTCCTCGCTATAGGTGCTGCAGCCTTACCCCCGGTGCTACCAGCTTCTTCTAGCACCACTACCACTGCTATCCTAGGATCATCCGCTGGAGCAAACCCCGCAAACCATGCATGGGATTTCCCAGATGGATTTTCAGCAGTACCGGTTTTCCCGGCAACCCGCGTATTCTGAATCCCCGCATTGGTTCCGGTACCTCTTCGTACCACCTCTACCATCATATTCTTTATCTCATTTGCTGTAAATATACTTACCCCATTGGAAATCTTTTCCATCTCATTGTTTTGAATTATTTCCCCTTCCGGAGATATGATCTCCTTTACCAAAGTGGGCTGAAGGACCTCTCCCTTATTGGCTATTCCCGAAACCACCAATGCCATATTCAACGGAGTCATCAATACCTTCCCCTGTCCAATGCTTGCTGCTGCAATATCGACCTTGCCTAGATTCTCCTTATTGGGGAAGGTCGATATTGCAGCAGGTATATCGAATGGAATTTGCCTATTGATCATAAAATCACCGGCTAGCTTTCCCAATCTATCCTTACCAACTTGGACCCCCTTGCTAGCAAAGTAGCTATTACAGGATTTCACTAATGCCTCTTCCAAATTAACCTTGCCATGGGCTCTACCTTCATAATCGTTTATGGTGCGTCCATCTATGGTGACACTTCCAGTACATTCATATTGGCTATTTGGATCCAAATCCTCCAATATGGCCATGGCGGTTAATACCTTAAATGTAGACCCTGGAATATATGCTCCCGATGTTGCCCTATTGAAGAAGGGCTTATCCTCATCCTCCATGATATCGTTCCATTCTTCCCTTAAATTGGATAGGTTGAAATCTGGAAAGCTGACCATCGCATATACCTCAGCAGTTTTGGGATCCATAGCTACTATGGCCCCCTTCTTGCCTCCCAGTAGCCCCCTCGAATATTCCTGAAGATGGTGATCTATGGTCAATTTCAAGGTATTGCCCTCTGTATTAGGCTTTACAATGCTTTTTAATTCATGAAATGGGGTGGTTTCATCTATGTTCAATAGTATATTATTGTATTCTAATTCCAATCCCACCTTGCCATATTCCCTATAGCTATACCCTATAATATGACTGTAGAGACCCCCGTAGTTATAGAATCGTTTATAGATATCATCGTTGGATTTCTCGCTATAGGCTAAGATCTTCCCATTCCTATCTATGATCGAACCCCTTAGTATCTTCTCCTCATCGATCCACAGTCTCTTATTATAACTATTATTCTTTACCGCCTCTGCCCTAAATATTTGAAAATAGCTCATATACACTATCAGGCTGACGAATAGGGTACAGATACTGGTCAATATTATAAGTATCCTCCTCAGCTCCTTATTCATCCCCAATCCCCTCCAAATCTAGATCCTCTGAGGCCACCTGTAGAATTCCAAGGGCCATAAAACTGGCTAGCATCGAGCTACCACCATAGCTTACGAATGGTATCGTAATACCCGTGAGGGGTATCATCTTCAACACCCCGCCAAATATAATGAAGGATTGAATTCCAAATAATACGCTTATGCCCAATGCAACTATTTTAAAAAACTTATCCTCCTGGTTTAACGCAATCTTAAATCCCCTATATACCAATATTAAGAATAGCATTATGAGCCCAATGCCCGTAAATATTCCCATTTCCTCACATATAGCCGAAAATATAAAATCAGTATGGACCTCTGGGATGAAATCCGGATATCCCAACCCAATGCCCGTTCCAAAGAACCCCCCGGTGGCTATGGCGAATAGGGATTGAGTTATCTGATACCCCTTATTATCTATATATATCCATGGATTCAACCAAGTTTCGAATCTAACCCTAACATGGGAGAAGGTAAAATACCCTATGATACCACTTATGAGAAAAAATAGTGCATTATATAATATTAGCTTCCTATCTTCCTCATATATGAATTGAATGGCCGAGAAGATGGAATAGAATAGTAGAACCGTTCCCAGATCCCTCTGTATAAATAGAAATCCTATGAATAGATAGAGTACCCCTACTAGGTAGTAATTGCTATTTTGGACCCTCTTATATCTCTCATGATTTGCATAATAGGAGGCGAGTAGAAATATGAGCAATATCTTTATTATCTCGGTCGGTTGAAAGCTGAATCTTCCTAGCACAATCCAATTCAAGGAGCCTTTTATCCTATTCCCAAAGAGCAACGTCAACAGAAACAGGCCAATAGAGGCTCCACCATAGAGCAATATCCAATTCCTCCACCCATCTATATTCTTCACAATAAAATAGGTTATAAAAAATAAGAGGATGCCTACCCCCGTCCAAATTATCTGCTTTATGCCCAGTTCAGGATCTATCCTATATATCATTATTATTCCAATACTAATTAGCATGGTTACTATTAAGAATATATAGTTATCACCTGATGATATTCGCAATAATACGAAGCTGGCTATGTATATCATGGCTATCAGAGCCGCACCCAGCATTAGAATATTCCTATTAAAATCATCCTTATAATATACGAATACTAGGACCAAGGCCAATAGTTCAAATAGAACCAATAGGTTTCTCGGCACCCTATAGTTTATTCTTCTCTTAAACATATTAATTGCTCCTATTCCCTATCTACGTATAGAAATTCCACCTGCCCAACCCTTATCCTATCCCCGTTCTTCAATCTTACCACATCCATTATCCTATCCCCATTTACGTAGGTGCCATTGGCACTATCTAGATCCTCTAGGTAGAAATCACCTTCATCCTTTGCCATCCTCAGATGCTTTTTTGAAACATACGGATCCCTTATAACTATCTCATTATCATTTGCCCTTCCCACTTCCATTATATCCTTGAGGACATAATATTCCTCAATCTTAAATGGAAGGGAATCCTTCCTATTTATCAATTTTAAATAGTTGGTATTATCCAATATTGTAGTATCTATGCCCTTTATATCCAGATATATCAACCTGATGATGCTCAATATAAATAGATATATTATGGCTATAAATATATATTTAAAGATCAGCGAAACTATGCTATACATAGCAACCTCCGGGTTAGTTTATCTTATCTATTAATACTATCACAAACAACGCATATTGTGAATAATTTGTAGGGTAGCTCTATTTAACTTTGTAGCATTCTCTGGTAATATATTATCAGAAGGAGGAGTTCACGATGGGTAGAAAATTAAAACGCTCAAATAGCAATAAGATGATAGCTGGGGTCTGCGGTGGCATAGGGGAATACTTCAACATCGATCCCGTTATTGTCCGCCTCATATGGGCCTCGTTATTTTTCATCCCGCATTCCCCGGGATTTTTACTCTACCTACTATGTGCCATTATAATACCCAGGGACGATGGAGTGATAGATGCAGACGAAGAGAAGAGGTTCCATTTCAGTTCTAGCAATGCGTCCACCCTCATAGGCTGGGCCTTGGTAATCGTAGGTGCATCTATGCTCGTAAAGATCATCTGGCCTCACCTGGCCTTTCGCTTTATAAACCTATTTAGGTATTGGCCGGCATTATTGATTATAGGCGGATTCTATATTATTTATAACCAAAAAAATCGATAGTAGTATCTTTTCCATCCATCTGGAAACAATATGAATATATTCTGTAGGGAGGAATAGCGATGAGGATACCGAAGCATATAGGAGTAATTCCGGATGGCAATAGAAGATGGGCCATAAAACATGGATTGGATAAGGAACAGGGCTATCAAGAGGGGTTGAGTCCGGGGTTGGAATTGTTTAAACTATGCCAAAAAGAAGGCGTAGAGGAATTGACCTATTATGGGTTTACGGCGGATAATACAAAGCGACCTAAAATTCAGAGATTAGCTTTTACCCAGGCCTGCGTGGATTCCGTTAAGATGCTAGCGAAGGAAGATGCATCCCTATTGGTTGTAGGAGATACCCAATCGCCTACATTTCCGAAATCCTTGATTCCATTTACCATCAGGCGCCAAGTATTTGGCAATGGAGGAATAAAGGTCAATTTCTTGGTCAACTATGGTTGGCAATGGGATCTAAGGGATTATTTAAGCCTAGATGAAAGGGAGCCCATGATCACTGATCTGATAAAATCGAGAGGAATCTCTAGGGTAGATCTTATAATCCGTTGGGGTGGAATGAGAAGATTAAGTGGTTTCCTTCCTCTACAATCCGTCTATTCGGATTTCTATATAATAGATGAACTCTGGCCTGATTTCCAAGAAGAACATTTCTATAGGGCGTTGAAATGGTATGATAAACAGGACATAACCCTAGGTGGATAATTAAAAAAGGATTACAAACCTAAACGGTTCGTAATCCTTTTCTTATTATATACTATGCAAGGCTTTTTTCGCCATACTTTTCCTTTATATACTTATCGATTCCAGCAGCTGCTTCCTTGCCTGCCCCCATTGCCAGGATTACTGTTGCAGAACCCGTTACAACATCTCCGCCGGCAAAGACGCCTTCCTTGGAAGTTTGACCCTTTTCATCAGCTACGATACATTGCCATTTGTTTACATCTAGGCCCTCAGTAGTGGATGGGATTAATGGATTAGGTGATGTGCCTAAGGCCATTATTACCGTATCTACATCGAATTCAAACTCAGAGCCTTCAATTGGCAGGGGTCTCCTTCTTCCCGATTCATCCGGTTCCCCTAATTCCATCCTTTGACATCGGATAGCCCTTACCCAGCCATCTTCGTTGCCCAATACCTCTACGGGGCTTGTCAAGAATTCAAACTTTATTCCCTCAGCCATGGCATGATGTACCTCTTCTACCCTAGCTGGTAATTCCTTTTCAGTCCTTCGGTAGACAATCCATGTTTCCGCACCAAGTCTCAATGCGGTTCTGGCAGCGTCCATTGCGACGTTTCCTCCACCTATGACTGCTACCTTATCCCCAGCTTTGATAGGAGTATCATGATCATCCCTGAATGCCTTCATGAGGTTATTCCTTGTCAAATATTCATTAGCTGAGAATACTCCATTTAGATTTTCCCCTGGTATTCCCATAAATATAGGTAGTCCAGCCCCTGAACCTATGAATACGGCATGGAACCCTTCATCATTTAATAGTTCATCTACCGTTATGGTCTTACCCACTACGACATTCGTCTCTATCTTTACCCCTAGTTTCTTTAGATTGCCTATTTCATGCATTACAACCTCATCAGTAGGAAGCCTGAATTCTGGAATTCCATATACCAGAACCCCACCTGGCTCATGAAGCGCCTCAAATATTGTTACTTCGTATCCTTCCTTCGCTAGCTCACCAGCACAGGTAACCCCCGCAGGTCCTGAACCGATAACCGCTACCTTAAATCCATTCTTTTCCTTAGTTTTCCCTAGCTCAACATTATTTGCCTTAGCCCAATCCGCGGCGAACCTTTCAAGCTTTCCAATGGCTACGGCATCTCCTCTAATACCTCTAACACATACTACCTCACATTGATCCTCTTGAGGACAAACCCTTCCGCATACCGCAGGAAGCGCAGTATATTCCGCAAGAACATGGGCCGCTTCCTCGAACTCGCCCTCTGCTATATGATGAATGAACCTTGGAATATCAATATCTACTGGGCAGCCCGCTATACAGGGATGATGCTTACATTGTATACATCTTTTAGCCTCTTCTATAGCCTCTTCCTCGGTATAACCTAGGCAGACCTCATCAAAATTGGTTGCCCTAACCTTGGGATCCTGCTCAGCAATGGGTACTCTTTCAAATTTACTCCTACTCATTATTCAGCGCCTCCCTCTGCTCTACATTCTTCTTGAAATCTTTCATCAACCTTCGATTCTTCCGGCTTATATTGAGTTTGCCTTCTTAAGGCCTCATCAAAGTCCACAAGATGTCCATCAAATTCGGGTCCGTCTACACATGCAAATTTGGTTTCATTTCCAACGGTTACCCTACATGCACCACACATGCCTGTCCCGTCTACCATAATTGGGTTAAGGCTTACAACGGTCTTTATGCCGAGCTTCTCGGTCATCAAGGCTACGAATTTCATCATTATCATAGGCCCTATAGATATGGCTAAATCATAATGCTTTCCTCTATTGCTCACCAGTTCCTCTAGCATATTGGTTACCATGCCATGGAAACCATAACTTCCGTCATCCGTACAGACATATAGATTTTCCGCCACGGAACCCAGCTTATCTTCAAGTATTACTAAATCCTTGGTCTGTGCCCCAAGTATAATATCTACACCTACGCCACGTTCATGAAGCCATTTGGCCTGGGGATATACAGGTGCCGTTCCAACCCCACCCGCTATAAATAGGATCTTCTTCTTTTTCAACTCCTCTATATCTTCGTTGACAAAATCCGATGGACGTCCAAGAGGGCCTACAAAATCCTTCAGATAATCCCCTTCTTCGAGGCCATCTATCTTCTTGGTTGAACAACCCATGCGCTGAATTACTATATTTACGGTCCCCTCTTCCTTGTCATAATCACAAATAGTTAAAGGAATCCTTTCTCCTGTCTCATCGGGCACTATAATTACAAATTGACCCGGTTGAGCGGAGTGTGCTACTCTTGGTGCTAGTACATCTGCTTCAAAGATATTTGATGCAAGTGCTCTTTTCCTCACAATCTTATACAACTGCAACTCCCCCTTTACTTTAATATTCTTACATAATTATATAACAATTCTAATTATTATCAAATCTTGCCCCTAAGACGATTCATAAACCTTAGCAATAAAACTAATCTTTATATGGTTAATTTTATCACAAGGTTTTCAGTAATGCAATATAATTAAGCATCAGCCCCAAATCTTTTTACCTATATATCCTCGATAAGGTTTGTGACCCATTTTCTCGAGATAACTCTAGGCGTCCCCATGATGGCTTTTACTATTTCTTCCATATATACCATAGGGGTTACATAATATATGGGGAATTTAAGGACTAGGGCTCCTATGAATGCAAGTGGAACCCCTATAAACCATACCCCCACCATGTCCAATATCATAGAAAACCTAGTATCACCTCCACCTCTTAATACTCCGACTATCATCGTGCCATTATAGACCTTTATTGTGAAAAATATGGCTAATACTATGAGAAGCTTCTTAGATGTATCATATAATTCCGGTGTTAAATTTCTAAATGCCTTGAGGATTAAATCCGATGATAGGAATATCCCCGCGCCTAAAAATAATCCTACTCCAATGGATAGTATCAGGAATCTATTGGCATATTGGATGGCCGTATCTTCTTCCCCTGCCCCTATCTTATTTCCAACCAGCACTGTACATGCATTTCCCATACCTCTGGTTATTACCATGAATATATTTTGAACAACATTTAAAATCTGTACCGCCGCTGCAGCTTCAGTCCCTATCTTAGCATAGGCTATCGAATATAGTACGGTACCCAATGACCAGAATACCTCGTTGAATATAACCGGAGTAGCGGTTCTAAAATATCTCCTTATGAGGTTTTCATTCCAATCGGTCATCTCCCTAATGTTTGCAGCTAATGGCCCCCTACTAGAATATACAAAGTGTAATATTATAAGTAGCTCTGCTACCCTAGCTATCAGGGTTGCATAGGCCGCCCCTGCTACTCCCAATCTAGGAAATCCAAACTTCCCAAATATCAATAGATAGTTAAGCACCCCATTTATTATAAGGGAGACGAAGCTCGCCATCACCGGCATTCTAGCCTCCCCTACACTTCGAGATGCGACAGCGTATGAGAAGCTTATTCCGGTAATTATATAGCTGACCGATACGGTTTTAAGATACTTCACACCTATGGCAATTACTTCCGGATCCTTGCTAAATATTTTCATCAAGTATTCCGGAATGAATAATGCTGCCAGGGTAAACAATATTCCCAATAGGCTACTCAATGTCAGGGATAAACCCAACACTCTTTTGATATTCTGTTTATCCCTATTGCCCCAGAATTGGGCTATAAAGATGGCTGAGCCGGTTGATATACCGAAAACCGTTACCCCATAAAAAAAGAACACCTGATTTGCAAGCCCCACTGCTGCTAAACTCCCCTGTCCCAAGCTAGTGATCATCAAGGTATCCAGCATATTTACGGATGATGCAATCAAATTCTGTATTGTAATAGGCAATGCTATAGAGAGCATGGCCTTAAAAAAGGCCCTATCATTCCAAAAATTTTTCATTCTATTCCCCCAGTTGAGTTTATGGTATTGTCTTCATCAGTATCAATTTCGTCAGTATCAATAATGTTATCATATCTTTTATTCTATGGATAGATACCCAGATAAATTTGACATAGATCAAGGTTTTTAATTATAGGTTCTGGTATAATCAATATAATCAAATGATATGGAGGGATGGATATGGATTGGGAAAATATATCATCTATCGATTTGGTCGATTATATCGAAAAAGAACATAATAAGTATTTAGAAGGGATAATGCCGGAATTAAGTAGACTTACGACTTTGATCCTGAAGGTGCATGAATCTGAACACAGAGAATTATCAATGGTTCATAGATTATATCATATTATACAAGTCGATTTAATTCAACAAATATTTAAGGAACAGATTGGCATATTTCCTTTAATCAAGATGTATACCAAAAAACCTTCTAAGGAACTCCTCGATGAAATGCTCGAGACTATAGAGAATATACTGCCATTAATTGATGAAACCAAGGAGCTGTTAAATGAACTAAACAATATAACGGATGGATATACCGCCCCAGAAGATGGATGCGTAACATATGATAATACCTATGAAAAATTGGCGGAATTTGAATCCAATATCTTAAAAAAGATATCGCTTGAAGAGGATGTACTATTTCCTAGGTTAAAAGAGGAACTAGATCGATATTGATGAATACCCAAAAGGCCCTAATATTTGATTTCGGCTTCAAATATTAGGGCCTTTTTATTACATTTTTACCCGTGCCTATAATTGATGGATTGTAAATCCTGAGCCAAGCCTGCTAATCCCTCACTAGCCCCTGCTATCTGCATGTACATTCAATGCTGCCCGTTGAACCTCCCAATCCATGCTTTGAATATCCTCACTTAGCACTATCATTTCCAAGGTACGCATCTGGGTTCCCCAACCATCTTAATCCCCCTCATGCTTTACTAACATCTTTTCTATCTTTTCTATTCCCACAGGCCTGCTAAATAAATAGCCCTGGACCGTGGTGCATTCGTTTTCCCTAAGGAAATTCAACTGTTCTCTAGTCTCCACCCCCTCTGCAATTAATCCTACGTTCAAGCTATTCGCTAACGATATCACTGCCTTTACAATTTTTCCCTTATTTATATCTTTATCAACCCCTGCGATAAAGCTTCTATCGATTTTAAGATTATGTATATTGAACTGACATAGCTGGCTCAATGAGGAATATCCCGTCCCAAAATCATCTATTGACAGCTTAACCCCCAATCTACTTAATCTCCCTATGGTTTCATTTATCATCCGATAGTTTTGGGTGAAAAGTGTTTCGGTGATCTCTAGATGAAGATACTTTGGATCTAACCTCGACTACTTTAGTATCCTCTTTACTATCTTGTCAAAACTGGGTTGTTCCAATTGAAGAATTGATATATTGACCGATATATAGATGGGCCTATATCCCTGTTCCTGCCATCTTCTGTTCTGCTTGCAAGCATTCAACAGAACCCAATCCCCTATTGAATGTATAAGGCCAGCTCTCTCTGCCAACGGTATGAATTCAGATGGTAATATAATTCCCCTTTCATCGTTATCCCATCTGAGCAAAACCTCAACCCCAACCAATTCCTTTTCATTCATATCGTATATAGGCTGATAATTTAAAAATAATTCCTCCTTAGAAATCGCCTTTGACAGATCATTTTTCATCCAAAAGTATTCCCGAGTTTTAATATCCAAGGATTTTTTATATATAATGGATTCGTTCATCCCCAGACCCTTCGATTTCTGCATAGCAATATTTGCCTTTCTTACCAAATCCGTAGATTCCCTGCCATCATCTGGATATATGGAAACTCCTATGCTAGTTGTAATCCGGAATTCATTATCATCTATAATAAAGGATGTACTGAGGTTGTCCAATATTATATTAATCTTAACCCTTAATTCCTCTAAGCCCCCTATATCGGGTACCAATATGGCAAATTGATCCTTTTCATATCTTGCAATCATATCATTTCCGTATACGCTATCCGTCAGTCTCCGGCCAAATTCCCTCAATACCTCATCCCCCGCTACATAGCCTAGGGCTTCGTTGATTTCTCTAAATTCGTTGATATCCAATACAAGCACACCAAATTTCGCTTCATCACTGCCAGAATTAGCTTCCTCTATCTCATGATC
>JAAYRM010000074.1 GCA_012518745.1 Tissierellia bacterium | reverse complement strand
TGGGAAAGATCTGACGATGGTCTATCCTACACATTTACCATTAAACAAGGGGTAATGTTCCATAATGGCGAGGAGTTGAAGGCATCCGACGTTGCATACAGCATTCAGAGGGGAATTGACTCTCCATATGCTGGGGCAATATTTGGACCAGTCGAAGGTGCGGAGGCATTAAGTGATTATGAAGTTAGAGTCGATCTGAAATACGAATACTCACCATTCCTATCCGCAATGAGTGCTCCATTAGCTTCCATTGTAAGTGAAAAGGCTGTGGAAGAACATGGGGATGATTTCAGTAGAAACCCTGTAGGTACGGGAGCATATAAGATTGTAAGCTGGGAACCAGGAGATCGTGTAACATTGGAGGCATTTGATGATTGGCATCTAGGGGAGGTTCCAATTAAAAACCTAGTATTCAGGGTTCTCGAGGATCCGGCCACATCGGTAATCGCCCTTGAAAAAGGCGAAATCGACCTATTATTAGATGTTCCGACATCCGATAGAAAATCGATTGAAGATAATGATAACCTAGAACTATATGAAATACCTTCCCACAGATTCCATTATGTTGGATTTAACACGGAAGTTGGACTATTTAGCGACGTAAAGGTTAGACAAGCAGTAGCATATGCATTAGATAGGGAAAGTATTAGACAAACTGCTACAGAGGGTATTAGTATATTAGCACAGAACCATATTGCCGAAACCATACTTGGATTCGCAGAAGATGTTGAATGGTACGAGCAGGATATGGACAAGGCATTGGAGCTAATAGAGGAAGCCGGAGTTGAGGAAGGGGCTTCCGTAAAGATAATTGCCCGTGATGGAGTGGGTAATAAGATGGCCCAAGTATTGCAGGATAACCTACTCAAGATAAATATACAAAGTGATATAGAAATTCTAGAAGATGCAGCCCTTACAGATAAAGGCAAGAAGGGTGATTTCGATATAATAATAAACCCATGGTCTACACCAGTAGCAGATGCAGATTATACAGTAAATTTCCTATTCCATTCCAAGATGATAGATGCCATGAACCTGACCAGATATAACGAACAATCGATGGACGATATGATAATCGAGGCGGAAATGAAAGCGGAATTAGATGAAAGAGGAGCTATATACAAGGATATAACTCAACAGCTAAAAGACGATGTACCTTCAATACCAATATTCTTTGAAATGGCCACGCTTGCTGCAAACAAGGATCTGAAGAATGTTGAAGCATCACCATCATCAACATACTACTTCTACGATCTAGAATGGTAAACGCTGGCAACAGTAGCTGGGCATAATCTATAGAACATGGCAACAGGGGTATTGTTAATGGTTCACACAATGCCCCTGTTGTTATAAGACAATGGGGTATGTAGTAATCCCGATCATTATATTTCTTTTTTATATACTCATAAGGTTAAAATCTAGCAGATCATGGAGAGCCTGCTAGATCACCGATACTATAACAAGATTTCAAACTTATCTATATTAGCATAAGGAGAGGATAGATTTGATGAAGTTTATTGGCAAGAGGTTGCTCATGCTTATCCCCGTAATGGTGGGAATTATATTGCTAGTGTTCACCATCATATCCATGACCCCAGGGGATCCCGGTAGGTTGATATTGGGACAGCTAGCCACAGAGGAAGATGTACAGGAACTGAATGAACGGCTAGGGCATAATAGACCATTTTTTATAAGATATACAAGTTATCTGGTAGATTTGATAAAGGGAGATCTGGGTAGATCCTATCTAACGGATATTCCCGTCGCTGAAAGCATAGTATCCCGTTTCCCCGTTACATTTAAACTTACCGTCTATAGCATACTATTGACCATCATAGTTTCAATACCGATAGGCATATTATCGGCGGTACGGCAGCATTCGATAATAGACGGAGCAAGTGTTTTTTCTGCAATCCTATTATCCTCCATGCCGGTCTTCTGGTTGGGGCTGATATGTATACTATTATTCTCCCTAAAGTTGGGCTGGTTCCCCGCAACGGGTGTGGAAACTGCGGCTAGCTATGTACTCCCAACCATCACGATGGCAGCAGGAACAATAGCGGTTATAACTCGGATGACTAGGACTACGATGCTAGGAATCATAAGGGAAGATTATAT
>JAAYRM010000009.1 GCA_012518745.1 Tissierellia bacterium | reverse complement strand
ATAAGGACATTGAGCCAACCAAAAAACAATCTATTCATAGTGGCAGACGATGATCAATCCATATACGGATTCAGGGGGGCCTATCCAAAGGGTCTATTCGAATTCCGTAAGATGTATGAGGATGCAAAACTATTCTACATGGAACAAAATTATCGTTCCTCTAGGAATATAGTTTCGGTATCTAATGAATTCATCAAACAGAATATGCTGAGATATAATAAGGATATTCATACGGAAAATCTATATATCGCCCCAATAGATATAGTCAAACTGCGGAAGCCCGAGGATCAGTATCAATATCTGATAAAAAAGCTGAACGCTAGAAAAAACTACGGCAACTCCGCCATATTATATAGGAATAATATTTCTGCCATAGGGGTGATAGAGTATCTGGAAAGAAATGAAATCCCATTTCATATAAACGATATTAAAAATAACTTCTTTGATCATTGGATATTGCGCGATATATTGAATATCCTATATCTGGCTCATAATCCCTCGGATATTAGATATTTTGAGGAGGTATATTATAAGGTCAAGGGATATATATCTAGGGCACAGATTAATTACATACGAACATTGGATCGCAATATTTCCGTATTCGATAGACTATTGAAGCTGCCGGGAATCAATCGATTCTATAAAAAAAATTTCCTAGCTCTGCGATCCGATTTTAAAAAACTCTCCAATATGAAGCCATATAAAGCCATCCATTATATCGATGATAGATTGGAATATGGAGGTTATCTTAAGGAATGCTGTATGAGGTTTGGTCATACACTGGATTCATTGAGAAATATACTATATATTTTGAGGATGATATCTTCGCAGACCGAAACATTGAATGAACTGGTAGTACGAATCGAGCATTTAAAACATATTTCCCATGAGGCTAAGAAGACCAAAACTGGAGTAAATCTATCTACCATCCATTCTGCCAAGGGATTGGAATTTCAGGATGTATATATGATCGATTTAATCGAAGGGGATTTCCCATACTCCACCAGCATCAGCGATTTTGAAAAAGGAGATATAGAATCCCTAGAGGAGGAACGAAGGCTCTTCTATGTTGGAATGACTAGAGCGAAACGACATCTGGATTTAATCACCATCCGCGAAATGGATTCCGCTGATCTAAGGCCATCTCAATTCTTAACGGAATTAGAA
Source organism: Tissierellia bacterium (assembly GCA_012518745.1). GTDB lineage: Bacteria > Bacillota > Clostridia > Tissierellales > Tepidimicrobiaceae > DUNJ01. Next base: position 3,588 of record JAAYRM010000009.1, on the reverse strand, counting down.
AAATTACAAGACCAGACTTAATCAAGATCAGGCTTAACACAGTGCATTAACCTCAGTAATTTGAAACATCAGCCATCCTATTCCTAATGTTTAACCTTAACATTAACATTGATACCACCACAAGAATAATTTTTTAATTATTTTACAAGGATTTGGGGATACTATTATCAAGGAAAATCATTATGCTATGAAAGGTGGTGAATTTACTGGTTTGCAAGTAGAACCAGAAAACAATGGCTGATAATAGGAATAGGAAAAATGTGAATAAAAATAGAAAAGATAATAAGGGTAAATCTCAACAAAGAAATCAAAACCAAAGGAACCAAAACCAACAAGATAATCAGAATCAAAGGGATAACAAATAGTAGGTATTGAAGAACCCTCGTTATAGAGGGTTCTTCAATATTTATGGGGATTCCAATATTATAATATATCTATATCCGTGCCTAACCTGTATATTAGATCCTTTCTCTCCACTATTATTGTAGTATCCCTAGCAAGCATCCGATTGCCTCTGATGCTCGTCAATAGCTCCCTATTTGGATTGATCGCTATGGGATTCCCCACCATCTTCAACATGGATAAATCCCCGGGCGTATCCCCATATGCATAGCTATTTTCCAGATCTATATCGTATCTATCTAAGAACTCATCCAATGTCTTCTGCTTATTGGCAGAATCCCACATCTTAACTACCTCGCCAGTGAAATTATTCTCCTCATCGACCAGATATATTGTCCCTCTATATTCCGTAGCCTTGTATTTTTGGGCCATCTTGGATACTAGAAAATCAGGACTCCCCGATATGAAAAACACTTTATGCCTCTGTTCCCTATGCCATTCTATCCTGTCCCTTGAATATTTATATACCATATCCCCATTTACGTTGATCACCTGTGAAGCGATGAATTCAATATAGGATTTATTGACCCCCCTTAATTCTCGTATATATACACCTGCAAGGGTTTCTAAATAATGTTCAAAATCTCCATATCTCTTTTCCCAATCCTCATATATTGGCTTTATTTTTGTATACCACAGAGATGGATCTATTACTTCGTATTTAATCAATTTTTTAAAATGTTCGATCATCAATGAATTTCTAAATAGGGTTCCATCGATATCAAAAAAAGCCGCAATTGCCTTCACAAAATCACCTATCCCCTTTGTATTCTTATATGCCGCCTATCTATATCAATATAATAATATCCTAAACATTAACACTTTTCTAGCTCTTTCATAAGATATATTACAATATATCCGTACTGTAACCATGGTATATTGTCTTGGTTCCTAATATATATGCTGATTTTATGGTATTTAGGAGGTGTAAATAATGACTGAGGTCCACGGTGGAGAATTATTCGGTAGAAGAGGAGATCAAGGTTGCCGCGATATTGAAAGCTCTTTGCTTTTCTTCTTCCTGCTTCTAGTAATCATTTTCACCAATGGCGGATTTTGCGGATTTGGTGGCAGGCGTTAAGGAGCCTAAAATGCTTTGCAATTAGCAATAGCCCTATAACTATCATGGTTATAGGGCTTCTAAATTAATCTATATATTGGCCTTTCCTCTTGGAACAACCAATGCCGGATATAATCGTAGAAGATTATAGCCGGAAATGAGAGAAAGAACCATAATATGCTATATTCCAAGGAGATTTGCCCTATCAAATTGAATTTTAAACTGCTATAATCCCAAACATTCAAACCCAATTCCACGTTTAAGATCAATCCCGCACCTAATTCCAATATGGTGATGATCAGGCTGGATATGAGCAATCGCCTTAATATGATTTGTCCCGATGTAAGAGAATGTTCCCCCACTAGGCCTACAAGCACAAAGCAAAGACCACCTAGAATGAACATCGATACATGGGAGTATCCTCTCCAGAGGATCTCTATGATGCAATAGGAAAACCCACCGATTACATATAAGATGAAGTATTTCATCGCCCGATTCAACTATATCACCCCTTATACTATTTAATAAATTTATTAGATAGTGTAAAGGGTTTTCATGTAAATATTCATCCTATATGCTTCCACTTTCTTCTATGTAATATTGATATATTATATGGCCCACATATTGGTTTATAATCCATATCCAGGATTTTGGACACCTATTCTGGATACCTAATGAATTGGCTCGCAAAGTGGCTCGTGGCAATTACGTTTGAGAATATTCAGATCAAGGCTAAACTAATCTCCATCGGGGGTAAAATGGGGGTAAAACGTAAAAAAGGCCTTCAAACCGAAACTTGAAAGCCTTGCAATCACTGGTGCACCTTCAGGGACTCGAACCCCGGACCCACTGATTAAGAGTCAGTTGCTCTACCACCTGAGCTAAAGGTGCATATTTAATCAACGCTATTTATTATACTACTATTAATACGGTTTGTCTACACTTTTTTGTTATTATAACTAGAATATGTCCCATGCAGGGTAATTAAGCAGTTCCTCCATCCGATAGAATAATCAGCCTTGCCCCCGAATAGAGGAACCACCCCCAATGATCGAATAAACCCTTCTATTATCCCCTAAATTTTTATCCTGTAAATTTTTCGTTTAGAAAATATACTGTTAAGGTCCCCGGCCCTGAATGAGCTCCTATAGCCGCCCCTATCATACCTATAATGAAATCAGTACAGCCATATTCCTCCATTATCATCTCTTTCAATTTCGTGGCTCCCTCAATATCATCACCATGGCATATTCCAATAGTCTGATTCTTTAGATCCGCCTTGCCCCCACGTTCACCTATTATCTCAATCATCCGTTTCAGCACCTTGGATCTACCTCGTGTTTTTTCAAATGGAACCAGGGTTCCATCCCTTGGCATCTCCAATATGGGCTTGATATTCAATAAGCCACCCACAAAGGCCTGGGTTCGGCTAACCCTTCCACCCCTAAACAGGTATTCAATATCATCTACTGTCACGATATGCTCAATATGCTTTACATAGAAATCCAGCATATCCAATATCTCTTCCTTGCTCTTCCCTTCCTTGGCCATTACCCCTGCCTTATGTACTAGCAATCCAAATCCTAATGAAGCGGATTTAGAATCTATCACACTAATATCCATATCTGGATACCTATCCTTCAGCGATTCCACTATCAACGCGGCAGTCTGATAAGTTCCTGAAAGTTTCGATGAGAGCGCTATATATATTGCGCTTTTCCCCTCTTTGGCCAATTGCTCAAACTTCTCCTGGAATACCTTAGGGCCTATCTGCGCCGTCTTATATACCTTCCCCTTTCTCATATCATCATATATCTGCTTAGGGGTTATGGTAACACCATCCAGGTATTCATCTTTATCATCCACAACTATGATGGGTAATAGATCTATATTGTATTCTTCGACTACATTCCCTGGTAAATCACATCCACTATCAGCTAATATCTGTACTCCCAATAGAATCCCTCCTTCGGTCTATATAATATATCATTACTCGTGAACCTCACACGACTAAAGTCGCGTGCTTCTAGTATCACTACTAGAGATTCCTGTTTCTCAGACCGACCTTAGTGCATCGCATTCTCCACAGGCGTTAATTCGGATAGTTCCTACCCTATATATATATT
>JAAYRM010000073.1 GCA_012518745.1 Tissierellia bacterium | reverse complement strand
GGAATTATATAACTTTATCGAAGAAATAAAATTTGATCGATTAGGGGTATTTACATATTCTAGGGAAGAGGGTACACCCGCATATGATTTTAATGACCATCTGGAGGAGGATATCAAGCAATATCGGAAAAACCAATTAATGCAATTACAACAGGAGATATCATACTCATTAAATAATCAAAAGGTCGGGAAGATCTTTGAGGTTTTAATAGAGGATAAGCTTGCTGAGGATCTATACCTAGGCAGAACATATATGGATAGCCCCGATATCGATGGTGTAGTCTTCGTAAAAACCTATAGGAAACTTATGCATGGACAATTTATCCACGTAAAGATAATAGAAGCATCTGAATATGATTTAATAGGAGAGATGGTATATGAATCTAGCTAATAGAATAACACTACTCAGGGTCCTGTTAATTCCTATCTTTATGATAGTGTTATTCGGAGACCTGCCGAACAATCGCTATATAGCTACCTTTATATTTATAGTTGCCTCTGCAACTGACGGCTTGGATGGCTATATTGCAAGGAGCAGGAATCAGATAACCACCTTTGGTAAATTTATAGATCCTTTAGCAGATAAATTATTGATATCTGCGGCATTGATCTCTTTAGTGGAACTGGGGAAGCTTCCATCCTGGATTGTTATTCTAATCATCGGGAGAGAATTTACTATAACAGGCTTTAGGATTATAGCTGCAACTGCCAATATAACCATAGCAGCAAGTCCATTGGGAAAGATAAAGACCGTTACCCAGATTATCGCTATACTATTGCTATTATTGGACAATTATCCGTTTAGGTTAGTAGATATTCCTATGGATATTATAATGGTATATATATCCCTGATATTTACCATTGTATCTGGCATAGATTATATATACAGAAATAGAGAAGTTTTACAAATTGACGATAGATAATAGGAGAGGATAGATATGAGGGCGGAAATTATTTCAGTAGGAACCGAAATAATAATGGGAAGTACCTTGAATACAAATGTACAATATATAACACGTAGGCTATCCGAAATTGGAATAGATGTTTTATTTCATACCTCGGTCACAGATGATCCTAGATTATTAAAGCAGGTAATAAATATAGGATTAGGCAGGGTTGATCTAATAATTTTCACCGGGGGTTTGGGTCCAACGCAGGATGATATGACTAAGGAGATTGTAAGTGAAACCCTAGGATTAAAATTGATGCTAGATTCATCTGCGGAGGCTAAGATAAGGGAATACTTTAGGAAAACGAATAGAACAATGACCCCAAACAATATTAAACAGGCTCGTATACCGGAGGGAAGCAGGATATTAGCAAATAGGGTTGGTACTGCGCCAGGAATCTACATTGAAAAGGATGATCAAATCATAGTGTTATTGCCTGGACCGCCGCGGGAAATGAGGCCGATGTTTGATGAGCAGGTTGTGCCCCTAGTACAACAGGATATAACTATAAAGACTAGGACTATCAATACAATAGGAATTGGTGAATCCGCTTTAGAGGCGGAATTAGAGGATATTATAGATTGTGAAAAGGAATTTATAATAGCTACTTATGTACAGGAGGGCGGAGTAGATATCAGGATAATAGCTAGGCAAAATAGTACGCAATCTGTGGATGATAGATTGAATGAAATCATAGCTAGGATTAGGCAAAGAATTTCCAAATATATATATAGCTATGATGATGAGGCGATTGAAGAGGTTGTATATAGAAAATTATTAGAACAGAATAAAAAAATTGCATTCTGTGAATCATGTACAGGTGGGCTAATATCCAGCATGTTCACTAGAATACCAGGAGCATCCGAGGTATTTGAAAGAGGTATTGTAAGCTATAGTAATAATTCCAAGGTTGAGGAATTGAATATCGATGAGGAAATAATATCACAGCATGGAGCAGTTAGCGAGGTGGTAGCATTGCAGATGGCGGAAAATCTCCTTGATAAAACAGGGGTGGATATAGCCTTATCTACTACAGGTATTGCAGGGCCTTCTGGTGGCACTATTAAAAAGCCCGTGGGGCTGGTATATATAGGAATTGCTACAAGGGATAATTCTCATGCTACTAAGTTTATATTTAGTGGGGAAAGATCTTCTATACAGACTAGAGCTGCTTTAATGGCATTTAATGAACTGCGAAATATATTATAACCAGTATATCGAATTAATGTTTGACTAATCACTAATAATATAATACAATCAGTATTAGAACGTAAGTTCTAAATATTCGAAAGGTGGTGTATCCAGCCCGAATTGGGTGATAATATGACTAATATGGGGGAGAAAGAAAAGGTGCTAGAGGTGGCACTAAGCCAAATTGAAAGGCAATTTGGGAAGGGCTCCGTAATGCGCTTGGGGGATACGGAGATTGAAAGGATAGGTATTATACCGACGGGTTCTTTAGATTTAGACATAGCCCTAGGTATTGGGGGGGTTCCAAGGGGAAGGGTAGTAGAGGTATTCGGGCCAGAATCATCTGGTAAGACGACTGTAGCGCTTCATATGGTTGCTGAGGCTCAAAAGCGTAACGGGATTGCAGCTTTTATCGATGCCGAACACGCTTTAGATCCGAATTATGCTGGCAATCTTGGAGTGGACATAGAAAACCTTATCATTTCACAGCCGGATACGGGTGAGGAGGCATTAGAGATAACCGAGGCCTTGGTGAGAAGTGGTGCAGTAGATATTGTAGTTGTGGATTCCGTGGCCGCATTAGTCCCAAAGGCCGAAATAGAAGGTGAGATGGGGGATAGCCATGTTGGGTTACAGGCTCGGTTGATGTCACAGGCCCTGCGGAAACTAGCTGGTGCAATAAACAAATCCAATACTACCGTCATATTTATTAATCAATTAAGAGAAAAGGTAGGTATAATGTTCGGGAATCCTGAAACAACAACTGGGGGTAGGGCGCTTAAATTCTATTCAAGTGTGCGATTAGATGTTCGAAGGATCGAAACCATCAAGCAAGGGGATAATATGCTAGGGAATAGGACGAGAGTAAGGATTGTGAAGAACAAGGTGGCCCCGCCGTTTAAGGTTGCGGAATTTGATATAATGTATGGATTAGGGATTTCTAAGGAAGGTAATATACTGGATGCTGGTGTAAAGGCGGATATTATCAGTAAGGCTGGTTCATGGTATAGTTATGGAGAGCATCGACTGGGACAGGGCCGGGAAAATTCAAAACTGTTCTTGAAAGATAATCCCGAAATAATGGAAGAAATAGAAATGAAGATAAGGGGAAAATATAATCTAGCTGAAGTAGGAGAGGAAGATGAGGAAGAAACTGATAGTTAGAAAGATAAATAGAATATAGACGAATAGACCTCCGGGATGGAGGTTTATTCATAGGGAGTGTAATTAGTTGAGGATACTTTTTTTGACGGACACCCATATAAGGGGAACAACACCTAAAAACAGAAAAGATAATCTGCCTATAACATTGATGGGTAAATTAAGGGAAGTGATGGGGATGATCGATGAATATGATATTGATTTTCTCCTACATGGGGGCGATCTATTTGATAGGCCCGATATATCTATTGCAATTGTAAATGAATTCGCTTCCATATTAAATGAAATAGAAATACCCATATACATCATCTCTGGGAACCACGATATATATGGGCATAATCCCACCACAATCAATAGATCCATGTTAGGGCTATTGGGTTCACTTAATATAGTAAATGTAATAGATCAACATGATACCATTATCCTAGATAAGGGTGGTATTAAGGTGCAATTAACCGGTCATCCCTATATATACAATATAGATGATGAAAAGAATAGAAATTATTATATTATAGATGATGTTCCGGATGATATAGATTATGCCATACATATGGTGCATGGTATGCTTCTAAACAGGCCCTTTATAGAGGGAATTCCATATACACTCATAGACGATATTAAGACTACTAGGGCGGATATTACCTTATCAGGGCATTATCACTCAGGTTTTGGAATAATAGACATCGGGGGAAAGTATTTTGTAAATCCAGGAAGTCTAATACGTGTTACCAATAGCATAGCTGAAATAAATCGGATGCCGCAAGTAGCCCTAATAGAACTAGGTGAATCTATAGATATCAGACTTATGGGTTTAAAAACAGCCCATAAGGGTGAAGAAGTATTGGATAGGCAGGAGATTGAAAACCATACATTTAAAACTGAAAAACTATTGGAATTTAGACGGGTTATCGGTGAATCTGGTGGATTTGAAAAACTCGAAATCAATGAAATTCTGATGGAAATTTCTAGTATGGAGGGAATAGAGGACAGGGTTAAGGAGGAAGCACTCAGAAGGATAGCCATATCCCAGGGTAAGAACTTAGGAGATGAATTATAGAATGCAATATATTAAAAAGATTATTTTAGAGAATTTTCAATCCCATAAGTATTCAGAAATAACCTTGGATCCATACCTAAATGTGATTGTAGGGCCATCGGATCAGGGTAAATCTGCAATTATAAGGGCATTAAAATGGGCTCTATTCAATGAACCTGCAGGAGATTTTTTTATTAGGGAAGGTGAGAATGAATCCAGCGTTACGGTTATTTTCAGTGATGGAATTAAGGTAAGGAGATATAGGAGTAGAAGTAAAAATCTATACTATCTATATGGTGCATCTGGGGAAGAGATTATCTTTGAGGGGTTCGGTACTTCGGTGCCACAAGAAGTAAGAGATAAAATATCTATAAGGAACGTAGAATTGGATAGCAATCTATCTAATTCAATCAATATTAGTGAACAACTAGAAGGACCTTTTTTACTATCGGAAAAGAATTCCACCAAGGCAAATTCAATTGGCCGGATAGTTGGTGTGCATATAGTGGATGATGCATTAAAAAGCACTCTCAAGGATCTCAGGAATCTTGGTGCTAGGAAAAAGAAGCACGAGGAAATATTATTAGGATTAGAAGAAAATTTGGGTGAATATGATTATTTAGATGAATTAGTAGATAAGTTAAGTATACTAAGGGATATAAAACAAGATATATATAATAAGGATATAAGACTGAACAAATTATCGCAATTATTTAAAAATCTCAACGAAACGGAAAGGCGTTTAAGTTCAACTAAGGAAGATTTAAAGGACTTGGAGAATATACATGGGTTAATTGAAGTGGAAGCAAGGTTAAGCAAACAGATACAGAAATTTAGATATATAAACCATAAATTCATCACCTTAAATAATATAGGGTCTCAAATCAGGAATGATAATGGTATATTATCTTCACTCCAAAATTTTAGCAAGGCAGATGGAATCGCTAAAAGCATAGCCGAGTTACATATTAAACTAAACCATCTAGGCAGGTTAAATACAAGATATAGGGATACTATAGGTAAGATCGAAGAAAATAAGGAGGTATTATCTCAACTAAAGGATATCCGATATATAGATATAAATCTTAATTTAATTGAAAAAAACCTTAAGATGTTAAAAGAATTGACCAATTTAAAGATGCAACAAGGCCGAATAAACAAGAGCTTGTCTATAGGTAAGGTATATATGGAGCAATTATCTGAAGTGGATAGGGTCTCCGATCTGCAAGATTCGCTAGAAGCTAAGATCAATCTTCTAGATAGATTAATGGACTATAGGAATAGCTATAATGATATTGGAACTAATAGAGCACGGATTAAAAACGATCTAAAGGATATTGATCTGCAAGTGGGCGATATGATAGAACGGTATAGATCGCTATTGATCAAAATAGAGGTATGTCCTATATGTTTTAATAGTATAGATAGACCAAAAGTAGACGAGATCATAGATAGCTACAGATAAGGAGGAATATTGTTATGGATTATGAGAATGAATTGAATATGCTAAGAAGGGATTTAGAAAAAGCAAGGACTTTAAAATATAAGGCTGAAGCTCGGCTAGAACAGCTCAATAGACAGGAACGGGAGATAATCGAAGAATTAAAGAGCCTGGGGGTAAATCCATCCGATTTGGAGAAAGAAATACAGTCCTTGGCTAAGGAGATACAACAGCTATTCAAAGAGGCAAATAACCTATTGCCAAAAGATATCTTAGAAGAGAAGTGATATGATGATCGATACATTTCAGGATCTCGAGGAGGCCCTATTTCAGATCAGCTCTTATGTTGCCAAAGAGGAGGGCAAGAGAGAAAAGCTAATTGAACAAATCGATGATAATAAGGAACAGTTGAAAGCTATTCATGAAGAAATTGATCTAATGGAGAAGGTTGGTTTGTTATTACAGGAAACTGCCGAGTTTGCAAGAGACCAGGCAAAGGATCAAATTGAAACCTTGGTCACCAACTGTATTCAATATATCTTTGAGAACAATGCTGAATTCAAGATTGAAATTGAAGAACTATATGGGAAACCAAGTGCGGAATTCTATGTCATTACACAGGTAGATGATACCGTAATTAAGACAAAGCCTGAACAATCCAGGGGAGGTGGGGTGATCGATATAATTTCGTTGGCCTTGAGGATAGCATTCCTACATGCTTATGAACCCAAAATAGAGGGTCCATTGATCCTAGATGAACCTGCTAAACATGTAAGCGAGGACTATATATTTAATGTAGCAGACTTTCTAAAGAGAACATCAGAAATGTTTAGAAGGCAGATCATCATGGTAACACATAATGATCATCTAGCCTCTATTGCAACCAGGGCATATAGGGTATCATTGAAGGGGAGCATAAGCCATCTTGAACAAATAACATCCACCAATCTTCTTGACATATCCGGCCAAAAGTAATAAAATAAAATCATACCTAGTTGTACAATGATATATGTAGACTCTATAAGCCGGGGCTACTCGGTTTATATTTTTATCCAATGTTTTGATTATAAAAATATGCAGCTTGGAACTTGAAAACTAAATAGAATAGGAGGTGCATCGTTATTGAAACTATCTATATCTATGTAATTCTAGTTGCAATTACGGGAATTGTAATTGGTTTCTATATAAGAAAGGTAATTGCAGAGGGAAAGATCAATAATGCGGAGGAATTATCAAGGCGCATTATAGAAGATGCAAATAGAGATGCAGAAAATTATAAAAAGGAGCTTCTCCTAGAAGCAAAGGAAGAGATTCATCGATTAAGGATGGATAATGAAAAAGAGGATAGGGAAAGAAGAGCCGAGATTCAAAAATCAGAGCGTCGGCTCCTAAATAAGGAAGAGGCTATCGATAACAAAACTGAGGCCCTTTTAAAGAAAGAGAATATAATTGCCAAGAGATTCAAGGGCCTGACACAGAAAGAGGATTTAATTAATGAATTGTATGAAAAGCAGGTAGAGGAACTTGAAAGGCTCTCCGGCCTGACATCAGAAGAAGCGAAACAATTGCTATTAAATGATATCAAAAAGGAAATAACACATGAATCAGCGTTAATGATCAAGGAAATGGAGAATAGGACCAAGGAAGAAGCTGAAAAACAGGCAAGAAAGATAATATCATGTGCTATTCAAAAATATGCGGCAGAACATGTTATTGAATCTACTGTAACCGTAGTAGTACTTCCTAACGATGAGATGAAGGGTAGAATTATAGGACGTGAAGGTAGAAACATAAGAACGTTAGAAACCTTGACGGGTATTGATCTGATCATAGATGATACCCCAGAGGCAGTAGTCTTATCTGGCTTTGATCCTATTAGAAGGGAGATTGCTAGGATTGCCCTTGAGAAATTAATAGTAGACGGAAGGATTCATCCAGCCAGAATTGAAGAAATGGTTGAGAAAGCCAAAGTAGAGGTGGATAACATAATCAAGGAAGAAGGGGAACAGGCGGCTTTCGAAACAGAAATTCATGGTTTGCATCCCGAATTAATTAAATTATTAGGTAGGCTAAAATATAGAACAAGTTATGGGCAGAACGTCCTTAAGCATTCCATAGAGGTTGCGCATCTTGCGGGTGTTATGGCGGCTGAACTTGGCGCCAATGTTAGGGTTGCAAAGCGGGCGGGCTTGTTGCATGATATAGGCAAGGCGGTAGATCATGAAATAGAGGGTCCTCATGTGGATATTGGTGTAAATCTAGCCAGGAAGTATAAGGAATCAACAGAGGTTGTGCATGCAATTGCGGCGCATCATGGCGATATTGAGCCGGAAACGGTAGAATCCGTATTGGTGCAAGCAGCAGATGCTATCTCTGCGGCAAGGCCAGGGGCTAGAAGGGAAACCTTGGAGGCATATATCAAGAGGTTAGAGAAGCTAGAAGAAATAGCTAATTCATTTGATGGTATAGAAAAATCTTATGCAGTACAGGCGGGTAGGGAATTAAGAATTATGGTAAAGCCTGATAATATTAAGGATAATCAAATAATCCTTATTGCCAGGGATATTGCCAAAAAAATAGAATCCGAATTAGATTATCCGGGGCAAATTAAGGTCAATGTCATTAGGGAAACTCGTGCTATTGAATATGCAAAGTAAGCATCTATAAAATTTTAAATATTCCATTATACTTGAATATTTCCTAAAATAATATTTTATCAAGGGATATCTTATCATTATTTTTGGGGAAGAAAGGGTTTTAATCTCGTTTGTAGAATTGACAATATAACCACAAAGCATATAAAATAATATAGAGGGGGATTTTTAATGGATATATTAAAAGTATCAGCAAAATCAAGTCCAAATTCTGTAGCAGGAGCACT
>JAAYRM010000072.1 GCA_012518745.1 Tissierellia bacterium | reverse complement strand
GTTCCTTCTATGCAGTCCATCTCCCAATGGCCTATCTCAGAGCGATTGTTGGCCTCCTTTGGCCGTTCCCATATGCTTTTGCCATCTACATTCTTATAAGAACGTCTAACCCTTCTTTGCTTGCGTTTTGAGGCTTTACCTTCTCTAGGTAAATCACGATTAGTCAAGCTAGGAAATACCCCCTGATCTATATAATTATATAGGGTTTTTGTACATATCCTTGCCTCAAATTTGACCCCTGTTTCTGGGTGAGAAAAGCCATTGTTCTCTAGTTCCATTATTACTGCATCGGGAGAATATTTTTCTTTTATTATTTTATGTTCTACATATTCAACGAAGGCATAATCATTAGCTATTTTCAAATCTGGTCCTTTGGCTGTTGCACGATAATCATAGTCTTGCTGTGCTATTTCTGCACTATAGCTTTCATATTCTATCAGTTCACTAGAAAGTTGAAGTACCTTACCCCTCTTTAATTCTCGTCTAATCGTAGATTCACTACAGCCAATGGCCCCAACTAATTTTCTAACCGAAGGTTTTTTAGGATATGCCTTTTTAACCAAATATTCTATGAACTGTCTATCCTTAAAGTTCAGATGTTTACCTTTTTTCCTATTTCTGATATGATGTATGTGACCCAATGATTTATCCTCCTTTGTATTTCTAGCTGATTACATTGTATAGGATATTTCATTGGGTTTCAATTTTTGCTTTTCCGTCACTTCATTTTACAACTCGCCATTTAATGTTCTATCCATCTCTTTTTTCAGCTTTTCTATAATCCTTTTCTCCACCCTAGATACGGTCATCTGTGATATATCCAATTCCTTAGCAATTGATACCTGGGTCATCCTATCAAAATATCTATTCTTAAGGATCTTCTTCTCCATCTCATTAAGTTTCTTCATCGCCCTAGCTAGGAAATCACTATTCTCTATTCTATCAAAATATATATCCTCTTCGCCAATCAGATCCGCAAGGTTTAAATCCTTATCGTCATTATTGGAATCGTATATCAGATCCAACGATTGAGGGGTATATACCCTACTCCCCTCCATGGCTTCTAGTATCTCCTCTACCGTCGAATTTAGGTAATTAGCTATATCTTCAACGGTCGGTGAACGTTGAAGTTCCTGACTCAGGGTTATCTTGGCATTGTTTATCTTCTTTGATAATTCCTGAATCCTCCGTGGAACCCGAATGGTCCAACCCTTATCCCTAAAATGCTTTTTAATCTCCCCAATAATAGTAGGCGTTGCGAAACTTGAAAACTCATAACCCTTATCTACATCAAACCTATCTACGGCGTATATAAGCCCCATACATGCGACTTGATATATATCATCGTAATCTATCCCTCTGTTGGTATATTTTTTTGAGAGTATTTCAGCTATATACATATGTCTTTCTATCAATTCTTCTCTAACTATTCTATTCCCCGTGTCCCTCAATTTTTTAAATAAGGTCTTAGTATGAATTTCCGTTATATCCTCATGATCGACTTCGTTATAACGCCCCTCCACTTTCATTAGATACCATCCTCTACATATTTAATCATCTTAATTCCCTCTTCGCCGAATTCAACCTCATCCATCAGGGACTCTATGATCAAAAGACCCAATTCGATCTCCTTACCCATATCCAATTCGGTATCCTTACAGGGGAATACATTGTCAATTCTAATTACTAGCTTGTCTCCTCCTACCTCAAAACCTATCGATATCTTATCATCCTTGTTCAAGGCATTTATACAGGCCTCAGCTATGGAGACCTTTATATCTTCTATATCATCTATATTGAATCCCATATTATTGCCCACTACCGAAGATGTTAATCTAGCCACCGATATATAATCGGGTTTGCTAGGAATTGTAAGCTCAATTATATCATCTCTCATGATTAATCACCCCTCAATGATAAAGATCTTGTCTAAATCCGTTATGTCGAATAGTTTTCTTATATTAGGCTTAACGTTCTTTATATATATCTTCTTATCATCATCCCTTATAATTTTAAGGATACTTATCAATGCACCTAAACCCGTGCTATCTATATAATCCAAATCCTTAAAATCCATAAACAGACTAGCCCTTCTCTCCTTCAACCTCTCTATTAGTTCCTTTTTTAGTTCGGGGGATGTATATATATCGATTTCCCCCCTTGGCGAAACGTTCCATGCATCGTTTTTCTCATCAAATTCAATACTTATATCTAAAGCCATGCTATAACCCCCTGATTCTCATTGTGTATTTTATCTAATTTTATAATAAAATATATTTAATGTAAAGTGAATTACTAGGATTTGCCCGCATGATTAAAAAAGATACCCCAATACTCCGGGATATCTTTCATCCATTAATCTTCTTCTATATATTTGGCTACTGCCATAACCCTATCCTTTTCATTATCTATTCTCATCAAGGTGACACCCTGAGTATTCCTGCCCATTGTGGATATATCATCTCCCAATAATCTGATCACAATTCCGGACATGGAGATCATAATTATATCATCCTTTTTATCTATGACCTTAGCGGAAATCAATTTGCCCGTCTTCTTCCTAAGGTTGTAGGTTTTTAAGCCTACCCCACCTCTATTCTGCAGCCTATATTCCGACAGGGGGGTTCTTTTTCCAAAACCGAACTCCGATACAACCAATAGTTCCTTTTCATCTTCCACAAGGTCCATGGCAACAACCCTGTCGTCTTCCCTCAATTTAAGCGCTATCACACCCATGGCATTTCTGCCCATTACCCTTACATCCTCTTCATTAAATCTGATAGCCATTCCCATGGCGGTTACTATAATCACTTCCCTCTTCCCGTCGGTCTTCCTTACCTCTATCAATTCATCATCGCCTCTTAAATTCATGGCGATTATCCCATTCCTCCTAATATGCTTGAAGCTATCCAACTTCGTTTTCTTTATGATTCCGTTTTGGGTCAGGAAGATTAAATTACTTTCCGGATCATATTGTTCTATTGGAATAACAGCAGTTATAGTTTCATCCCCGGTTAAATTCAATAGATTTATTATTGCAGTCCCTCTTGCCTGCCTTCCACCTTCGGGTACTTCGTATGCTTTTAATGAATATACTCTTCCCTTATTAGTGAAGAATAATAGCATATCATGGGTTGATGTAATAAATAGATCCTCTACAAAATCCTCCTCCCTGGTGGTCAGTCCCGTTATACCCCTTCCACCTCTCCTTTGGATTCTATAGGTATCCTGAGGCATCCTCTTTATATATCCATGATGGGTTAAGGTGATTATGACATCCTCTTCCTCTATCATATCCTCTATATCTATCTCATCTGCCGATGGCATTATCCTAGTTCTTCTACCATCGCCAAATCTCTTCTTAATCTCTAGCAATTCATCTTTAACTATCTGAAATACTAATTTCTCACTAGATAGTATCTCATTAAACCTGGTTATCTGTTCATTTAGATCCTTGTACTCATCTTCTAATTTTTCACGTTCTAGACCGGTCAACCTTCTAAGTCGCATATCTAGGATAGCCTGTGCCTGTTTTTCGGATAATTCAAACTTACCCATTAACCTTTCCCTAGCTATGGATTCTTCCTTAGAACTTCGTATGATATTGATTACCTCATCTATATTATCGAGGGCTACAATCAACCCCTCTACGATATGTGCCCTGCTCATAGCCTTATCTAATTCAAATTGGGTTCTCCGTGTAATTATATTACCCTGATGCTTCAGATAATGCGTTAACATCTGTTTTAAATTCAGTATCCTAGGTTCATCATCTACTAGGGCCAGCATTATAACTCCAAATGTAGTCTGTAATTGTGTCTGCTTATACAGGTTATTCAATACCACATTGGGATTTGCATCCCTTCTCAACTCTATCACTATACGCAGACCATCCCTATCCGACTCATCCCTTATATCGGAGATACCTTCGATCTCCTTATCCCTGACCAATTCGGCCATCCTCTCTATCAATCTCGATTTATTTACCTGATAGGGTATTTCGGTTATTATTATTCTATTCCTTCCCCTAGCCATAGCCTCTATCTCTGCAATGGCCCTAAGTATTACACGCCCCCTTCCCGTCTTGAAGGCGTTTCTAATACCTTCCTGTCCCATGATCATGGCCCCTGTTGGAAAATCCGGTCCCTTGATAACCTTCATCAAGTCCTCTATTTCCGTTTCTGGATCCTCTATCAACATTATTATACCGTTTATTATCTCCCTCAGATTATGTGGTGGAATATTCGTTGCCATCCCAACCGCAATACCGGATGAGCCGTTCACCAATAGATTTGGAAATCTACTGGGTAATACCATGGGTTCGTCCAGCGTTTCATCAAAGTTTGGCCTATAATCTATGGTATCCTTATTTATATCCCTTAACATCTCCAGGGTTAGCCTGGTCATCTTCACCTCTGTATAACGCATAGCCGCAGGGCTATCCCCATCGATGGAACCAAAATTTCCATGCCCATCCACTAGGGTATATCTGGTACTAAAATCCTGTGCTAGCCTAACCATTGCATTGTATACAGATGAATCCCCATGGGGATGATACTTACCCAATACATCCCCTACAACTCTAGCTGACTTTCTATACTGCTTATCTGGTGTCATCCCCAGCTCATTCATGGCATATAATATCCGTCTATGAACGGGCTTTAATCCATCCCTAACATCTGGAAGGGCTCTACTTACTATTACGGACATAGCATAATCTAGATACGATTTCTTCATTTCCTCTTCAATATTTATTTCCAATACATTATCTTCTTTCCTATCCATTATCTGCCCTCCTTATATGTCTAAATTTCTGACTTCCCTTGCATTTCTCTGTATGAATTCCCTTCTCGGTTTTACCCTATCACCCATCAGGGTGGTAAATATCTCATCTGCCGCTATTCCATCCTCAACCGTCACCTGCAATAATACCCTATTATCGGGATCCATGGTGGTCTCCCATAACTGATCTGGATTCATCTCCCCCAGGCCCTTATACCTTTGGATGCTATAATTGCTTCCGCCTATCTCTTCCAATACCTCTTCCAATTCACCATCGCTATAGGCATATTTTTCAGCCCTACCCCTAGATACCTTATATAGTGGTGGCTGGGCTATATATATATGACCATTATCAAGCAATTCCCTCATATACCTATAGAAGAATGTCAAGAGCAATGTCCTTATATGGGCCCCATCTACGTCTGCATCCGTCATTATAATTATCTTTCCGTATCTCAGATCCTCGATTTCGAATTCATCTCCAATACCAGCCCCGAACGCCGTAATCATGGCCCTTATCTCCTCATATCCCAGTATTCTATCGAGTCTGGCCTTTTCCACATTTAATATCTTACCTCTTAGCGGAAGTATGGCCTGATTTCTTCTATCCCTACCCTGTTTTGCACTACCTCCGGCCGAATCCCCTTCCACTATGAATATTTCAGTTACATCTATATCGTCCTCTTGGCAATCCGCTAACTTCCCAGGCAGGGGGGTATTGTCCAATATGCTTCTCTTCCTAGATATCTCCCTAGCCTTTCTTGCGGCTTCCCTCGCCCTAGATGCGCTTATAGCCTTTTCTAGTATGATCTTTCCCGATTTAGGGTTTTCTTCAAGGTAATTGGTTAAAAAATCATATACCAAGGATTCCACAATACCTCTAGTCTCGCTATTTCCCAGCTTGGTCTTAGTCTGTCCTTCAAATTGGGGCTCCAATAGCTTAACCGATAGAACGGCAGAAAGGCCCTCCCTAGCATCATCACCTTGTAGATTATCGTCCTTCTCTTTTAAATAGTTAAACTTTCTACCATAATCATTTATGGATCTGGTTATGGCAGTTCGTAAGCCGCTCAGGTGGGTCCCACCCTCCTGCGTATTTATATTGTTGGCGAATGTATATACGTTTTCGGAATAAGCATCCGTATACTGCATTGCCAATTCCACTATAGTGCTATCCCTTTCCGCTTCGAAATATGCCACATCACTTTGTATAGGTTTTTTATTTCTATTTATATATTCAACAAAGGATTTTATCCCACCTTCGTAATAGAATTCCTTCTTATCATCGATCCTCTTATCCTCTAATATAAATCTTATACCCCTATTTAAAAAGGCCATTTCCCTAATTCTATATTCTAGGGTCTCGAAATTATAATCGATTTCATCAAATATCTGATTATCGGGTTTAAATTCTATGGTAGTTCCAGTAGCATCGCTATCCCCCACTATTTCCAATTTAGTTACCGGGGATCCCTCTTCAAATCTTTGTCTATATATCTTTCCATCCCTCTTAACCGTTGCAATCAACCATTCCGATAGGGCGTTTACCACCGATACACCCACACCATGTAGCCCACCCGATACCTTGTAAGCGGAATTGTTGAATTTGCCCCCGGCATGGAGGATGGTAAGGACCGTTTCTACCGTTGATTTTCCAGTTTGGGGATGGGTCTCTACCGGAATACCGCTTCCATTATCCCTCACCTTGATGGAGTTATCTTCATTGATTATTATTTCGATAGTGTCACAGACCCCAGCAAGTGCCTCATCCACACTATTATCTATTACTTCATATACAAGATGATGAAGTCCTCTCGATCCTGTACTCCCAACATACATGCCCGGCCTTTTTCTGACGGGTTCTAGGCCCGTTAATACTTGAATTTCATCTGCTGTATATCTTCTTTCATTGTTATCACTCATTAATTGCTAACCCCCAGTTTGTTTTCTTGTTATTTCCCCTCCTAGAGAGGGTTATAGATGATATATTGGATAGATATAGATTGCATTTCCCATCGGTTGTTCCATCACTCTTCCTTCTATTCTCATATGCTAGTATATAGGTTTTTGCATCTTCGATATTATTATTACATACATTCCCATTTCCTATCATAATATCTACGAACCGCCTCATATCCTTTGAGGTCTCTACGGTCTTCCTATCTATTATAGCAATTATATCCTCTTTAAATATGCTGATGTTCTCACCTATATGTATAGACATCTTATCTACCCCTTCATTGTAGTAGTTTCCCATCATCTATATAGAATACCGACCTATCTATTCCATTCAACTCTTCTAAATCGATTGTATCCGTCGACGTTATTATGGTCTGTATATCCCTCAACGAGGTAGCAAGGTACCTCCTTCTCTCCCCATCCAATTCAGAAAATACATCATCCAATAGGAGTACTGGATAATTGCCTCTATCCAATCTTATAATCTCAACTTCAGATAGCTTAATGGATAGGACTATGGTTCTCTGTTGGCCCTGCGAGGCATATGTCCTTGCGTCCACATCGTCTATACCTATAATTATATCATCCCTATGGGGGCCAACTGAAGTATTCCCGAATGCTAGATCCTTTTCCCTGATGGATTTCAATTGCATCAAAAACTTCTCCCTTATATCGGCTCTACCCTCGCCTGTATTATCGATATTTGACGCATATTCGAGCGCCAATTCCTCCATTCCTGAGGTTAAATCCTTGTGGATCCTTCTAGATATTTCAGATAATTTTTTCAAAAACTTAATCCTATATATTATTATCTCCGTTCCAGTTTCAGCAAGCTGTAGATCAAATATATCTAATAGCTTTGGAATATTAGTCCTATTTCTATTGGATTTCAGTAGGTTGTTCCTCTGTGATAATACCTTATTATACCTATGCAAATTATATCTATAGACTGGCTTTATCTGTGATATGCTCATATCCAAAAAATTTCTTCTTTTGCTTGGCCCGTCCTTGACAAGACCTATATCATCTGGGGAGAATACAATAACATTAAGCCCAGTATCCAATTCCCTGATATTTTTCAATTCCACCCCATTTACCCTAATTCTCTTGCGTTTACCCCTTCCCATATATATCTCTACCGACCTTTGAATACCGTTGATATAAAATTTAGCGGCTATATAGGCCTCTTCCTTATCCAATTTTATGGTTTCAATATCCCTATTGGTTCTAAAAGATCTTCCAGTAGCACACATATATATAGATTCCAATAAATTGGTTTTCCCCTGGGCATTCCTTCCGATAAATACATTTATCCTATCATTCAGCCCTATATCCAAATTATTATAATTCCTAAAATTGATCAATCTAATCTTCTCTATGCTCAAATTAGCACCTCTCAAAATGTAAAAGCATGATTCATTAATCCTCAACCAAGTAGGTTGAGGATTAATGTAGATACCTATGCTATTATATCACAATAAATTCATCGATGTTCTCTATTTCTATTATATCGCCTTTTTTTATATCCATTCCCCTAGTTCTGGTGACTTTACCATTCACCTTGACCATAGAATCCCTTATAAGCATCTTACCCTGTCCACCGGTTTGGACGGTACCCGAAAATTTTAACAATTGATCTAACCTTATAGTATCCGTATATATCTCTACTTCCTTCATACCTACCCCTCTTCTTCTATCTATCGTCTTGCGCCAACCGAACTGGTAGCAATAGATAGGTATAATTATCATTATTACTAGGTTTTATTATACATGGATTAAGGCTACCCATGAAATGGAGTTCCACATCCTCTGAATCCATGGCCCTTATGCCATCTATAATATACTTGGAATTAAACGCAATATCGGTCTCCTCCCCTTCATGCTTGGATGGGACCTCTTCATTTATATCCCCTATCTCGGAATTCGATCGGATAACTATCCTATCCTCAACAAGATTTAGCTTTACTAGATTGGCCTTCTCCTCCCTAGCCAATAGAGATGCCCTTTCTAGACTACTCTGTAGATCCTGTCTGTTCACCAATACATTGGCTCCATGTTCCTTTCTTATTATATCCTTATAATTTAAAAATTGTCCCTCCAACAGCCTTGAAAATACCAGAGTTTGTCCAATATTGAACATGATATGCCCTGGAGCTACGGTTATACCGATCTCCTCATCCCCGCTCCCTATAATCTTATTCAATTCATTCAATGCCCTTCCCGGTACCACGATCTTAATATCCTGGTCGGAATCCACCGATATCATCCTGAGGGCCAGCCTATAACCATCCAATGCAACGAATGATGCTATATTATCTGCAATTTCCAATAGTACTCCAGTTAAAATTGGTCTCGTCTCGTCTTGGGTTGTAGCAAAGACGGTTTGAGATATGGCGGATCTCAATAGATCCCCTGGAACCGTGAAGGAATTTTCGTCTACAATATTAGGTAATTGTGGATATTCGGAAGCCTGGCTACCCAAGATATTGAATTCTGAACCCTTACACTTTACGTTAATATTGCTTTCCTCAACTGTAATATGGATAGTCGAGTTGGGTAATTTTTTAATCATATCCCCAAATATCCTAGAGTTTACAACAATGCCACCCTCTTGGTATATATTACAATCTACATGGGTTTCTATTCCTATTTCTAAATCCGTAGCAGTCAATTTCAATCCGTTGTCAACTGTCTCTAGCAATATACCATCCAATATCTGCAAGGTTGTTCTCGGGGATATTCCCTTTTGAACTATATTTATTGCCTCTGCCAATATACTTTGATTTACCTCTATTCTCAATTGATAATCCTCCCTCCGATATCATTCTCAATAGATAAAGATAAGATATACATATATAGTAGTAATAGTAGTAGTGCCTGTTGATATGTGAATAACTATGTGTAGAACATAACAACTTAAGATTTGAAGAGTCTAATAAGTTGTTGATAACCATTTTATAATTTTAAAAGTATTAACAATGGGTTTCGATGATCCGATAGGCATCATTCATCTTTTATCTTTTTGATCAATGCATCTATACGATTTTTAGTCCTTTCGCTTTCCTCTATTTCGGTTTCAATCTTGTCGTAGGCGTGCATCACAGTAGTATGATCCCGTCCGCCAAATTCGTCGCCAATCTTGGGCAGGGATAGATCCGTTAATTCCCTGGTCAGATACATAGCAACCTGCCTTGGATAAGCGATGGCCCTTGTTCTCTTTCTCGAATTGAAATCATTCATCTTTATATCAAAATCCTTGGATACTATATCCTTGATAGAATCAACGGTTATCTCCTTTGGTTTATCGTTGGATATGACATCCTTTAGCGCTTCCTTCGCCAATTCAACGGTTACATCCTCATTGGTTAGGGATGAATAGGCCACCATCCTGATCAATGCCCCCTCCAATTCCCGAATATTTGACTTGATCATGGTAGCTATATATAGCATAACATCATTTGGTACGCTAATATTTTCAACCTTCGCCTTCTTCTTCAATATAGCGATTCTGGTTTCCAGATCAGGGGCCTGAATATCCGCTATCAATCCCCATTCGAATCTAGAGCGCAACCTATCCTCGAGGGTCGGTATCTCCTTGGGCGGTCTATCGCTGGATATGATGATCTGCTTATTGGCTTCATGCAATGCATTAAAGGTATGAAAAAATTCTTCCTGTGTACTCTCCTTTCCGGCAATGAATTGAATATCATCTATCAATAGGGTATCGACATTCCTATACTTGCTTCTAAATTCATTATTTTTATCATCACGAATTGAGTTGATCAATTCATTTGTAAATTTTTCCGATGATACATATACCACCTTATTGGTCTGACCCTGATTGAGTATGTAATGACCAATTGCATGCATCAGGTGGGTTTTACCCAATCCTACCCCACCATAGATGAACAATGGATTATAAGCCTGTGCAGGGGCTTCCGCTACTGCAAGGGAAGCGGCATGAGCAAATCTATTGCTATTCCCAATAACGAAGGAATCGAATGTATACTTAGGGTTTAGCATGGATTTCTGCATATTTTCCATATCGTTATCTACGGCTATAGATTGTCCAATATTTGCACTGATCTCTTCTCCCGGAATGGTAAAATAGATACTGTACTCATTTTTCATTACCTCAGTAACCGCACTCTCGATAAGGTTTAAATATCTACCCTTTAGGATACCCTTTGTAAACTCATTAGGTGCAGCAAGAATAATTCTATCATCTGCTATGGTGACAGGTTTAATGGTTTTAAGCCAGGTGTTGAAACTTACCTCTGTAAGTTCAACCTTGATTAAATCGAGTACTTCATTCCAAATATCTTTTAAATTTAAAACCATTTCTAAAAATCCTCCCATTTTATAATAAATTATAGCCTTATGTAATAAATTTATAACATATATCTAGAGATAAAAAACAATATCAACAAATATATCCACAGTAAAAAGTTATAAATAAAAAAGAATATTATTAAAATATAATACTTTAATTATGGATAAATTATCAACAGAAGCATGGATACTGTAAATACATTGGAT
>JAAYRM010000071.1 GCA_012518745.1 Tissierellia bacterium | reverse complement strand
TTAGCATGGGCAGTGAATAGCGCAGCACCCGCCCGCAGGGGAGCAGCAAATGCCACCTTTTTCTCCGCGTTTGATATTGGCATTGGAGCAGGTTCCATGATATTGAGTCATGTAGGTGAGGGGATGGGCTATGACATGATGTATCGCATATCCAGTACTACAATGATTGGGCTCTTAGTGTTATATCTTCTATTTAGGAATAGGGGGGAGAGCACAAGCTAAAAGATAGAATGTGTAGATTTTAATTTCATTGGGGTATATATAGGGTTAAAGTATACTAAACTAATAGGGATTAAGGAGTGAAATCCATGAATATAAATTTAGCAGTGATTATAAATATTTTGATCATGTTGTTATCAATATACGGTTTGATGATTTTGAGAAGAAAAAGATATCCCTTTACTACAAGGGTCCTTTTAGCAATGGGTCTAGGAATTATATTTGGGATAGGGCTTCAGTTAATCTTTGGGGCTGCTTCGCCCGTGATAGAACAATCCAATAGCTGGTTTTCTGTAATAGGGACGGGATATATAAGGTTGCTCAGGATGATAGTGATTCCCCTTATATTCGTGTCCATCGTTTCCTCGATTGTGACCCAGGAATCTAAGGAGCTTGGTAGAATGGCAACCCAGATAATAGCTATTTTACTGATAACGACGGCAATATCTGCCTTTGTTGGGGCGAGTACGGCTAATATATTTGGACTTTCCGATAAGGGCCTTCGGACAGGTGTAGATGAACAGGAGGCTATGGAAAATTTAGAAACGCGCTTAGAAGATTTTCAATCGAAACCTATCCAAGAACAATTGGTGGAGATAATTCCTATTAATCCGTTCTATTCGATGACCGGCCAAGGGAGCTCTGCTACTCTGTCGGTGGTAGTATTTGCCGCATTTATAGGCATAGCTACCATAGGGATTAGAAAACGAAATTCGGATTCAGCTGAAAACTTTAAAACATTCATAGATTCGATTCACGATATAGTGATGCGGATGGTTACCATGATCCTCAGACTTACACCCTATGGGGTTTTAGCATTGATGACCAAAATGGTCTCTAGTAGTAGCATCAATGAGATATTGAGATTAGCTAATTTCGTGATCGCATCCTATGTGGCATTATTAATAGTCTTTGTCATCCATTTGGCAATTCTACTATTATTTAGGATCAATCCAAGGGTCTATATAAGGAAGGCTGCCACCCCTTTGATGTTCGCATTTAGCTCTAGATCATCAGCAGGCGCCCTACCCATAAATATTGAGACACAGATAGATAAATTGGGAGTATCTAAGGGTTATGCCAACCTATCAGCATCATTAGGTACTAGTATTGGACAAAATGGCTGTGCGGGAGTATATCCAGCGATGCTAGCGGTGATGATTGCACCTACAGTTGGGATCAATCCAATGGCACCGGCTTTCCTAATTAAGCTGATAATAGTAGCAAGTCTAGCATCCTTCGGGATCGCAGGAGTTGGGGGTGGCGCAACCTTTGCAGCTTTAACTGTTCTATCCGCCATGGGATTGCCTATAGGATTAGTAGGATTACTAATAGCCATAGAGCCATTGATAGATATGGGTCGAACTTTAGTAAATGTAAGTGGTTCAATGGTAGCAGGACTTGTATCCAGCAGAATCATGGACCAGTTGGATATGGACAGGTATAATAATGAAGAATCCATTTGAATAGTAATGAGGTGAAATTGGGTTAGCGGCTATTGACAAAATCCGGCTATGCTATAGAATACTATTGTTTAGCAATATAGAATGAGTATAGACATCGGATGGGGGAAATCTATGGATAACAGGAGACTTGTAGAAGGGGATATAACAGGAACATTGGTCAGATTAGCTATACCTATTATGGCCACATCATTTGTCCAGATGGCATATAGTATGATGGACATGATATGGCTCGGAAGGTTGAGTACCGAAGCAGTTGCTGCAGCGGGGACAGGTGGATTCTTTACCTGGCTTGGTTCGGCTTTGTTTATGATACCTAAGATAGGGGCAGAGGTAGGAGTAGCCCAATCCTATGGTAGAGATGATATGAAATCCGTCAAGAAGTATGCATCTCATACCATACAGTTGGCAATTATAATAGCGGTATTATATTCTATAATATTGATATCCTTGAGGCATCCAATTATAGGTTTTTTTAACCTAGGGGATAAAGAGGTAATTAGGATGGCTGTGGACTATCTTTCCATAGTATCGATAGGTATGGTATTTTATTTTTTAAATCCGGTTTATTCGGGAATTTTAAATGGTTCAGGCGATAGTACCATGCCTTTTAAGATAAATGCAATAGGATTGATAATTAACATGGTATTGGATCCGCTGATGATCATGGGTATAGGGCCTTTTCCTAGGATGGAGGTAAGGGGTGCAGCACTAGCTACCATAATAGCCCAATTTGTGGTTACACTTATCTTTATAATTGTTAATAGAGACAATACCAATCTATTTTCTAATTTAAAGCTATTGGATATTCCAGAAGGGGAATATGTTAAAAACATATTTAAGTTGGGATTTCCATCTGCTCTGCAGACTGGATTATTTGCTAGTATAGCTATGATTATAACTAGGATTTTATCTAGGTGGGGACCGATACCCATAGGGGTGCAAAATGTAGGATCTCAGATAGAGTCCATATCCTGGATGACAGCAGGAGGATTTTCAACTGCCATATCGGTGTTTATAGGACAGAATCATGGGGCGGGGCATTGGGACAGGATTAAAAAAGGTTATCGCAAGGGGCTTATGATAGTTGGTACCATAGGGATATTTGCTACCATATTATTGATAGGTGGAGCGAGGCCTATATTCAGGTTATTTATACCAGGAGATGAAGAGGCTATTAGAATGGGGATTCTATATCTTAAGATATTGGGGCTATCCCAATTCTTTATGACTATAGAGATCGGAACTCAAGGAGCCTTTAATGGCATTGGAAGGACAATCCCACCTTCCCTTGTGGGTATAGTATTTAATGCGGCCCGCATACCCGCCTCATTATTGCTTTCATCAACTATTCTGGGCTTGAGCGGGGTATGGTGGAGTATCAGTGTGAGCAGCATATTAAAGGGATTGGTATTGTTTTTCTGGTACACTAGGGTATTAAGGCAATTACCTTCGGAAAGTGGGTGCGATTAAATATCCAATGGAATATAGAAGAGGGAACCTATTGATAGAGAGCGATTTTGA
>JAAYRM010000070.1 GCA_012518745.1 Tissierellia bacterium | reverse complement strand
CGAGATATGCCAGGAATGCTCCGCATCGTTTTCCCTTCTATCACTATCTATGAGCGTGGTCTGTCTCGATATGGATTTCATCTTATCCAACTCCACTATAAACTCTATATCCTTGATTAACCTTTCATCCTTCAAATAATCACCTCATCGATATTATTATTAAATATCCCCTATTTCCTATTAGTGTAACATAATTGTTGTGCCTTTTATTATTTATTGGGTATATATTATCCTAAAGGAGGAACAATCATGAATAGGGATAATATTTTAGTAAGAAAAATTTCTAATCCAAATCCTTATAGGATCTACCACCATCATATGGAGCCTAGTATTCAGCATACCAATACGGATATATATTACAGGATTAAGAGTAGATTAGCGGGCACCAAGGTTGCAATCCCAACTGAGGATTCGATTATGGAAGCCAAGAGATGGGTAGACGACATCAATAGGAAGTAATTTTAAGAGTACTACCAGGAGGTTTTAACCATGAAAGATAATGTAGACGATAAACCTAGACGAAAAAATATATCGGTGCCGATTGAAAACCAAAGGCATGCTGCATATTATGATATTGAAGAATTACAGCCCGATTCCCAGGTTCCTATACCAACGCTAGAGGGAGTTATAAGGGCAAAGGAATGGATTGAGGAGAACCAAAAATAGGAGTAGAAAATTCTACTCCTATTTTTATTTCATCTCCGATAGGCTCCTATATATATTATATCTTTCCCTAGCATCTTCTTCCGCTCTTCTATATAGTTCATCCGCCCTATCTGGAAAGGTATGTTGTATCTGCGAATACCTTATCTCACCCATTATAAAATCCCTAAAGGACTCCTTGGGCTCCTTTGAATCCAGTATAAACGGGTTTTTATCCTCATCCTTCAGCCTTGGATCATATCTATATAGATGCCAGTATCCCGATTCTACTGCTTTCTTTTCCTGAGCCACCGTCCTTCCCATGCCAACCCGTATTCCATGGCTTACGCAGGGTGAATATGCAATTATGAGGGATGGCCCGGGATAGGATTCGGCCTCCAATATAGTTCTTATGGTATGGTTCATATTCGCTCCCAAGGCTATCTGCGCTACATATACATATCCATAGGTTATAGCCATAAGACCTAGATCTTTTTTCTTGAGCTCCTTCCCCGAATAAGCAAATTTGGCAGCTGACCCGGTAGGTGTGGCCTTGGAGGCCTGACCGCCAGTATTCGAATAGACCTCGGTGTCGAATACCAATATATTTACATCTTCTCCGGATGCTAATACATGATCCAACCCTCCATATCCTATATCATAGGCCCAACCATCGCCGCCCACTATCCATATGCTCTTCTTTACAAGATAATCCCTTCTCTTCAATATCTCCCTAACTATACGTTCATCATCATACCTCTCATCTTCTAACATCTTCAGTAATCGTTTTGATACCTCTTTGGATTCTTCACCATCATCCATATGTTCTATCCATTCTTCGAACAATTGGGTCATCCCATTGGATATACTTGATTCTATTCCCTCTTTCATAAGGTCTTTGATCTTCTGCCTGATCTGCTCTACCGCTAAATGCATTCCCAATCCGTACTCTGCATTATCTTCGAATAGGGAGTTTCCCCAACTAGGTCCCTTGCCATCATGGGTCTTGGTATATGTAATGCTCGGTGCACTGGCCCCCCATATGGATGAGCAACCCGTTGCGTTTGCTATCATCATCCTATCTCCGAATAGTTGGGTAGCCAATATGAGATATGCCGGTTCCCCACAACCCGCACAAGCACCGTGGAATTCCAATAATGGTTTAGCGAATTGGCTTCCCTTCAATGTAGTCTTGGGCATCAAATCATCCTTATAGCTGATATTATTAGCTGCATATTCCCAATTATCCCTTTGGTTTTCTATCTCCTGTTCGGCATCTACCATCACCAATGCCTTTTCCTTTGCTGGGCATATATCGGCACAGTTGCCACATCCCGTACAATCGAGGGGACTGACCTGAATCCTATATCCCATTCCATCTAATCCCCTACCCACTGCTTTCTTAGTCTCAAAGGTTTCCGGGGCATCATCTATTTCCGCCTCATCTAGTAGGAATGGCCTTATGACGGCGTGGGGGCATACATAGGAGCATTGGTTGCATTGGATGCAATTTTCGATCTTCCACTCCGGGATCATGACTGCAATGCCCCTCTTCTCGTAGGCGGAAATGCCCAAGGGGAAGGTTCCATCTTCTATCCCGACGAAGGCTGAGGTGGGCAATTCATCTCCATCGAGCCTTGCCATAGGCCTCTGAATATCCCTTATAAAATCGGGCTCATATCTAGTCGGTTCATCCATATGATATCTGGATTCGTCCTCTTGCAATAGAGTCGTATCCACCTCTATCAATCCCTCAACTCCCATGTCAATCGCCCTATTATTCAACTCAACTATATCGCCACCCTTTTGTCCATATGTGGTCCTAACAAATTCCTTTAAATATCTGATAGCATCTTCCACCGGTATCACGTCCATTAGCTTAAAGAAGGCGGTCTGCATTATCATATTTATCCTACTCCCCAATCCAATATCCTGGGCTATCCCCGCCGCATCTATTACATAAAAATTGATATCATGTTCCTTAATATATTGCTTTAGTGAACCGGGTAAGTTTTCATTTAATTCATCTTGATCCCAGGGACAGTTCAATACAAAGGTTCCGCCATCCTTAATGCCCTTCAATATATCATAATGGTATATATACGATCTATTATGACAGGATATGAAATCAGCATCGTATACTAGATAGGTGGATTTTATTGGTGCCTTTCCAAATCTTAGATGTGATACCGTAGTTCCACCCGACTTCTTACTATCATATGAAAAATATCCCTGCGCATATAGGGGGGTATTATCCCCTATGATCCTTATGGCCATCTTATTGGCACCTACGGTTCCATCAGAACCCAATCCCCAAAACTTACATTGGATATTATCCTTCGGGGAGGTATCGATCTGTTCATTCAACTCTAAGGATGTATTGGATACATCGTCTATAATCCCTATGGTAAAACCGTCCTTCGGGTTGGATTCTTCTAGATTTCTAAATACCGCTATTATCTGGGCGGGGGTAGTATCCTTCAATCCCAGCCCATATCTACCGCCCACCACCAGGGGTTTAGCATCCATATCATAGAATAATGTCTTTACATCCTGGTACAAGGGCTCTCCTAGTGAACCTGGCTCCTTGGTCCTATCCAATACCGCGATGTTTTTCACGGTCTTGGGTAGTATATCTAAGAAATGCTTCCTAGAGAATGGCCTATATAATCTGACCTTTATAAGGCCCACCTTTTCGCCTGTTCTGTTTAGATAATCTACCACCTCCTCGATGGTTTCACATACCGATCCCATAGCTACTATTATATTCTCGGCTTCCTCATGCCCATAGTAGTTGAATAGTCCATAATTTTGGCCGGTGATTTCATTTATTCTATCCATATAACCTTCTACGATATTCGGAATTCTATCATAATATGGGTTTGCCACTTCCCGTCCTTGGAAATAGATATCTGGATTCTGCGCGGTTCCCCTCAATACCGGCCTTTCCGGATTGAGGGATCTATCCCTAAATTCGTCTATGGCCTCAAAATCCACCAATTCCTTTAGATCATCATATTCAATAACCTCTACTTTCTGGATCTCATGGCTAGTTCTAAAACCATCGAAAAAATGCATGAATGGTACCCTTCCCCTTATAGCAGCAAGATGGGCTATTGCTGCTAAATCCATGGCCTCTTGTACGCTATTTGAGCTTAGCATAGCAAAACCGGTCTGCCTAGTAGCCATCACATCCTGATGGTCCCCAAATATGCTCAAGGCATGGGTAGCTATTGCCCTGGCACTTACATGAAATACCGCTGGAAGGAGTTCCCCAGCCATCTTGTACATATTGGGTATCATGAGCAATAATCCTTGGGAGGATGTATAGGTGGTGGTTAAGGCCCCCCCTTGCAACGAACCATGCACCGTAGCCGCAGCGCCCGCTTCCGATTGCATTTCTACTACCTTAACCTCCTGCCCAAATATGTTTTTATTACCGGTACTCGCCCAAGCATCTACTAATTCAGCCATAGGGGAGGATGGAGTAATGGGGTATATAGCTGCTACATCTGTAAAGGCATAGGATATATAGGCAGCCGCCTCATTTCCATCCATGGTCCTCATTTTTCTAGTCATATTATACCTCCGTATTATCATTCTAATATCTAGTATTTTACAAATTAGAATAATAATACATATCCAAAATGTAAAAAGCCCTAGGAGATGAAATCCTAAGGCCTTCTACTGGATATATTGATGGTTTTAATCTATATGAAGTTTATATATCCCTAAGTTTATTCAATATGATCTTCTGTTCAACTGAGGCAACCAATCGCCTAGTATATCCCACCGTATCGGGATTCACGCTCATACTATCTATCCCTTCCTGTACTAGGAATTCCGCAAATTCTGGATACTGGGATGGCCCCTGCCCACATATGGATATGGTCTTTCCATATTTATGGGCTGCCTTGATCAATATGGAGATCGCCCTTTTTACGGCTTCATTTCTTTCATCAAAATATCCCATATTGTTCAATATACCTGAATCCCTGTCGGCACCCATGACCAACTGCGTCAAATCGTTGCTCCCTATGCTAAACCCATCCACCATCTGAGCAAATTCCTCTGCCTCAAATACCACTGCAGGTACCTCGGCCATTATCCAAATCTTAAAGCTCCTATCCTGTACAAGCCCTTCTTCCTTCATTATATCCTTTACCCTTTCCAGTTCCCAAGTGGTCCTCACAAAGGGTAGCATAGCCCATACATTGGTCAGCCCATATTCCTCCCTCACCTTTCTCATGGCCCTGCATTCAAGCCTGAATCCTTCCTCATAATCGGGTGAGATATATCTAGATACGCCCCTCCAGCCTATCATTGGATTATGCTCTATGGGTTCTACCTCTTCCCCGCCCTTCAATCCCCTGAACTCGTTGGTCCTAAAATCGCTTAGTCTAACAACAATTGGCCTTGGGAATACCTCCTGTGCTACCTTTGTAATTCCCTCGGACATCTTATCTATCAGAAGGTCGCCCTGGCCGGTTCTAACTAGATACATCGGATGGGCTCCTATCATATTGGAAAATATAAATTCAGTTCTCATGAGACCAATCCCATCGAATGGTAGGTTCTTATATCTATCGATCATGGATGGCTCCCCTAGATTCATATATATCTTGGTAGCAGTTATAGGGGAAAGCTGGTTTATTATATCCTCGTCGAATGCAACCCTAGAATCTACAGCTTCCGCATCCTTATCACCTTTCTGCTCCTCCTGAAGGACTATTCCCTCATATACAACTCCCCTAGTGGCATCCACCGTTACATCCATACCTTCTTTCAATTCCTCACTAGCACCCTTGGCTCCGACTATACATGGAATCCCCAGTTCTCTAGAGACTATAGCGGCATGGCAGGTCCTCCCACCTTCATCGGTTACCACAGCGTTGGCCTTCCTCATGGCGGGTACCATATCGGGATTGGTCATAACCGTAACCAATATATCCCCTTCTTCTACCCTTGCTATTTCCGATATATCCTTGATATTTTTAACTTTTCCGGATCCAATTCCCGGGGATGCAGCCAAGCCCCTAATCAATGCCCTCAATTCTTCATCCTTCCCAACATCCGCCACTTTGGCTCCCTCCTTTAGAGTTGTTATCGGCCTAGATTGTAATATATATAATTTACCCGTATCCCTATCGAACCCCCATTCTATATCCTGGGGTGCTCCATACATATCCTCTATTTTCAATCCACAGTTCAGTAATTTCACTATCTCCTCATCCGTTAGGCATTGTTCATGAATCCTATCGTATCCAATATAATCTCCAACCCCAACTTCAGCAGTACCAATGCCTATATCCTTTTTAACCACCATTGTCGTCTTTTCTGCAATACGCCTTTCTATTATATCCTTGGTTTTTTTGTCCACAGTATATTCATCTGGGGTTACCAACCCTGAAACAACGGCTTCCCCTAATCCCCAACTTGCATTTATCATCATTTGATCGACATTATTGTTGATTGGGTTAGCGGTAAACATAACACCAGACTTTTCACTATTGATCATTCTCTGTACCACCGCACTTAGGGCCACTTCAAAATGATCAAATTCCTGCTCTTCCCTATAATATATAGCTCTCGCAGTCCATAAGGAGGCCCAACATTTCCTTATATGCCTTATCAGTTCATCCTTTCCACTTATATGAAGGTAGGTATCCTGTTGCCCCGCAAAGGAAGCCTCAGGTAAATCCTCAGCCGTGGCAGACGACCTTACGGCCACCTCAGAATTTACTAATCCTATTTTCTCGTTAAACTTCTCATAGGCCGATATGATTTCATCGGTTAAGTTCTGTGGCACATCCGCAGCCCTAATTAGGCTCTGTATCTCCGAACTCGCCTTCTGCAAATCTATGGAGTCCTCAACATCCAAACCCTTTATCTTCTGCTCTATCTTACCTGCTAAGCCAACTTCCTCAATAAAATAAGTATATGCCTCCGCTGTTACACAGAATCCCGGTGGCACATCCAATCCCCTTTGGGTAAGTTCCCCTAGATTGGCCCCCTTACCCCCTACTATGGGAATGTCATCCTTATCGATTTCATTGAACCATTTGATGTACTTAAAATCCTTCATAGATTAACCTCCCTAACGATTATGTATATAGTATAACATATATATAGAAGTATGTCACACTATATCTTTCTATTTTTAAAATTTCCCATGAAAAATCCCGCTACATGCGGGATTAACATCCATTATAACCAGTAAAAATTATGACAAGCAGCAGGAAGAAGAATAGCAGTGAGTCGTTCTGCCTGTCATTCCAACAGCCATTGTCAAATAGTATGACCAATAGTAAAAAGAAAAACAATAGGCTATCGCCCATGGATTCATAGGAGCCACGATCCCAACCCTGTCCTGTCGTAATATTGATGTTCTCTACCATTTCATCAACCCCCCATCAATTCATTCCTGCTATATATTATGTTCATAATCCATAAGAGGTGAATTTCTAGAAAAAATCCTCCAAGAGGAATAATACTAGGAGTATCAATAATATATCGTTATCAAAGCCCTTTCCATCACCAGATCTACCCTTATCTCGATGTTCCCCAAAGGAGCCACTAAATAATAGAAACATCAGGACTAATAATAATATATTTCCGCTTCCCCCTTTAGTTAGCCCATCTAACAGTCCCTGCAACATATCAAAACCCCCCAATAAAAGACTTTACTATATACTATTCACCACTATGTCTTTGGTTACTATTAAATGGTGAGGCCCTCCTCATACCCATGGAGGAGGGCCTTAAAATTATAATTCTCTTCTTAATTCCATTATAGACTTGAGGGAAATTTGATCCCTATCTATATCCAATAGTTTCATGGCTCTATCCAAATCCTGCCTATTATCCATCTCTATCTCCATATACGGATATGGATACGTGGATTCATCCCATCTATCCAAATCGAACCGAAGCCGATCATAGGTATAGGAAACCCTATCCTTATGTCCCCTATCTATCACCCTATACCCGAGTTCTTCTAATATCTCTATCATGGCCTTCTTATCTTCAATTCTGCTGCTTATTTCAATATTCTCCCTGACATCTTCCTTGCTGATATTCCTCTTCAGGGTCAAATGGGTTTCGGTTTTCCCATTCAGTAGATTCCTAGTCTCCCTTATCCTGAGATAGCTATTTAGACTGGTTTTGATATCCCTATCCTCTGTATCCAATAGAATGTTTATCTGATACTCCCTAGCCATCAATTTAGCCCCAATCGCCATCAGTCTCTCTTCCATGTCCTTCAAATCTATTCCCAATACCTTTACTTCGATTTCCCTTGCCATATCCCATTACCCCTTTTCAATATGACTATCCATTATAGGCCTCTTCATCTACTATTATGGTAAAATCGTGATGCAACATGAGGAGGGACACGGGCAATCTAGTTGTCAATTTCATGCCATTTACTATCCTCCTGATGATTGGAGCCTTCCTCTTACCATTGGCCATGAGTATTATCTTTCTAGCCTGCATGATTCCATTCATCCCCATGGTAATAGCCGTTTTGGGTACCTCGTCTATGGATTCAAAGAACCTGGAATTTACCTCTATTGTAGATTCGGTTAATTCTACTATCGATGTATCCATATTAAGCTCCTCATCCGGTTCATTAAAGCCTATATGTCCGTTTTCCCCTACACCCAATACCTGAAGATCTATGCCGCCTTTCTCTTTGATCAGCCTATCATATTGTTTACAGTATTCCTCTAGGTTTTGGGCTTTCCCATCGGGCACATGCGTGTTTTCCAATCCAATATTGATATGATCAAAGAATATATCATTCATAAAATGATGATAACTACTGGGATGTTCTTTGTCTAAACCTACATACTCATCCAGATTAAAGGTTATTATATTGGAGAAATCCAATTCCCCCCTATTGTAGTATCCTATCAATTCCCTGTACATCCCCTTAGGCGTGCTCCCAGTTGCTAAACCCAATACCATATCTGGTTTCTTTATAATTTCATCCTTTATTATATTAGCTGCTACCCTGCTCATCTCATCATAGTCTCGTGCAACTATTACCTCCATATTACATCCCCCTATATAAGCTACTTCATACTATTTTATGCTATTTCTTTAAGTTTAAAATTCATATAGTCGCTAGCAACACAATGAAATTGGATGCCTTCTACCTCTCCCTCTACTATAAACCTATGCCCTTCTGAATGCAGATGTCCATAGATACAGATATCCACATCATATCTCACCATTAAGTCTACGAATTCATTTGGGGTTAAGTCCAAGTTAAAGGGGGGATAATGCAACATCACCACTCTTTTCTTGACCTCCCCCTCGATGGAGGATAGCGATAGTTCAAGCCTATGTAATTCCCTATTGAATATCTTTTCATCATGGGAATCAAAATTTGCAGCATCCCTAGGGGTCCAACCCCTACTCCCAAATATCCCTATATCATTATATTTAAAACTATTATTCTGTAAAAATCCTATCGTTTTCAAATCTAGATCTTTCATCTTCTTCTGCCCACTCCACCAATAATCATGATTACCCTTCGTAATGATTTTCCTCCCAGGCAATTCATCTATCCTCCTGAGATCATGATAGGCATCTAGAAGTTTCAACGACCAGGATATATCCCCTGGCAATAATACTATATCCTCATCTTCCACCACGTCCTTCCAATTATTAAATATCTTTTCTTCATGACCTATCCAATTACTCCCAAATATATCCATGGGCTTTTCCCCATAATAATCTAAATGTAGATCCCCTATAGCAAATATCAATCTCATCACCTCAGTTAATGTTAAAGTTCAACCTGAGCCCTCGGGTGGCTAGTTTTCCTATCCTGCCTTAAGTTAAAGTATCAGATCAACCTATATTGAAATTAGATTATAGTCGAACCCCAATTCATCCAACACTTCCCCTTCCCTTCTATGGCAGGTGAAAAGTAGTATCTGCCTATCATTAGATAGTTCCGCCAAAAACTCCAATATATTTCCAAGCCTTTCCCTATCGTATTGTATAAAGCAATCATCCAAGATTAGGGGTAGGTTCCCCCCCCTTATAGAATTTATAATACCAAATCGTAATGCGAAGTATAGTTGGTCTATGGTGCCCCCACTTAGATTGTCTATCTCTATTATCTCTTGAGTGTTGGGATTTTCAACTGCGATATCCAGATCATCATCTATCCTTATGCAATCGTATCTTCCATCGGTAATTCGATGGATTACCTCGCTTACCCATTCATTTATATTGGGTGCAAATTGCTCATGGATCTCCTTGGATATCTTCTCTATGGCTTCCTTGGCCCTATTTATGGATTCGATCCTATCCATGAAATTTTGTATCAACTGCTCTATCCTATGGATTTCCTCCTCTATATTGACCAAATCCCGAACCCTTCTGTCCAATCCATCAATCCGTTCCTCCAGCCGAGCTAAATCATTTGTCATATCCGATAGGATCTGCTTTTCCACGTCTATTCTCTCCACTATGGAATCCCTATCCATACCCTCTATATCCTCAATATATTCCTCGTCGTATTGAGATGCCATATCCTTTAGATCCTCTAATGTCTTACCATCCAAAAGATTATCTAGAACCTCCAGCTTATTAGCTCTATCCTTTATCAGCCCATCATAGAGGGTTTTCTTTTCTAGGCCCTCCTTGAATTCATCTAGGGTCCCAGAATTATTTATCTTCATTAAAATATGTAGCCTTTCTTCTAGCTCCTGCCTCTCCTCCTGCTTGAAATCCAGTTTGATTCGTATATCCTTGATTCCCGTTTCAAGTCCCCGGATCCTTTCCATCCTGTCCTTTAAATTTATGGATTTCAATCGCATATCATCGTATAGTCTATTTAGTTCCACCTTAGATGCGCAATCGTATTTTTTCATTATACCATCTTGATATTCATTTATCCACTGCAGTCTATCATTTCGCCTCGCTTCTTCCAACCGCATTTCCTCAATTTCCAGTTTCAATTCCTCCATTTCGCCCCTATTGCGCTTATACTGCCTATTGAAATAAAGGGTGATGCCAATCAATGGAAGCGTTCCCAATACTATCACGGGATTTAGTAATCCCAATACCACAGAAGCCAAAGATAATAGAATCGATATAGTTCGTCGGGTTTTAGATTCCTCTACTCTCCCCTCCATATCTGCCAACCGTGAATCCAATATGTCCAAACGGTTTCTATGACTCCCGATTATCAGTTCATTCCTCTCCTCTTCCACCTCGGTATATTGGAACATATCCGCATCTAATTCTTCTATGCTTATGCCATCCAATATCATTTCATCTTCCCCAGTCCCTAAATCCGTCAATTCCTGCTCCATATCCTCGAGTTTATTGGATAGATCAGCAATCTCCCTTTTCAAATTTTCACTATCGCCATGCATCTTTAATCCCTCGGAGTATTCATCAAAGGATAATCCAGAATATACCTCTAGATCACCGATGTCCTCGTCGATTTCATTCAGCTTGTCTTCTATACCTACCGCCTCATCATATACTCGTTTTATATGGAGCATTTCAATTTTTTCTAAATCTTCTTCCAATTTTTCAATCCTTGATTTTCTATCCCCTATCTCCTTCTTCAGTATATGGGATTCATCCACGTAGCCATCATATTCCACCCGTTGTTGCCGGGCTTCCTCCAATTCCCTCTTTAGTTCGTCCAATTTATTTATTGCCTTGCCATAGGGCTTGGTATAAGCCCTTTCGGTACCTATCATCTCCAGTTGCCTGTCCAATTGGGATATGGCTTCCTTGACCGATATATCATCATCTAGGCTGGTACTCATATTTGCTAATCTATCCTTGATCTCCTTGGATAATTCCGAATCTATTTTATTTCCCAATTGCCTGATGGAAACCGTATTGTTATATACGATGGTATTGAAGTTGAAAAAATGCATGCCGGGTAGATGGAGCTTTACCCTCTCCCCGGTGTCTATATCCTTGGTTATATCTCTACCAGTCAAATCCTCATATACCTTGACCTTTTCCTCCCCAAAATCCCTATCGATCCTATAGTCCATGCCCTCCTTGCTAAATCTGAGGGTTCCCCTATAGGATTCCTGGTTCCAAGGCCTATACCTCCTATGCTCCTCTCGATAGTACCGCCTACTAACATAAGGCCTTAGAAACCCATAGAACATCCCATCTATAAAATTATGTATTGTGGTCTTGCCCGATTCGTTTTCCCCATATATTATATTTAAACCCTCATCAAATAGAATTGTATCCCCCTGAAATTTTCCAAAGGATACAAGATTCAATTCCTTTAACCTCATTTCACCACCTAACCTTTCATTAAAACATCTAAGCCAATATATAGGGCATCCCTAGTAAGCCTGTCCTCTAGGCCCCTATCCTTCATCTCCCTTATAAAATACCCGACTATATTATCCCTATTAGCCGCCTCTAATGCCTCCAGATCATAATCCATTGTTGTCTCATCTATTAACTCTATATAATAAAAGTATTCGCCTAGGTCCCTTGCCATATCCTCTAGGTCGAGGTTCACATCCCTATTTACCACGCCCTTGAGTATCACCCTATATAGGTTTATAGTCCGTTCGGATTCCTCATCGATCGTTTTTAATTCGTCCATTATATCCACATATCCCATATCCTCATCTATTTCTAGCCTTCTCTCCAAAAACATCCTCTTGCTAAAAGGTGTGAATTCGATATTGGTCCCGTTTTCATCTATTGTCCCCTCGATAATTCCCCGGGGTCCGATTTCGCCGAAATCCAATGGTTCCGGACTACCACAATAGGCCATTGTATTTGAATATATGGTCGGTTTATGGATATGCCCTAATCCTATATAGTCGAATCCAACCTTATCCAGGTTTCTATCCAGGGGTAGGTATACGCTATTCCTATCGAGGAGATCACCATGTATAATCAGTATATTGATCCTTTTTTCGTCTAGATCAGGTAATTCCTCAAGTATATCCTCCCTATTCTCTACGGTATCCCAACTATATCCATATACCAATACACCCTTATCCACGAATTCTTTCTTTTCTATACCCCCCGCAGCAAAGATCGTCACATATTCGGGCCAATCCACCCTATTATATAGGGAATTTCCCCTCAATGGATCATGATTTCCGGCTGTGATTATCGTCCTGACATCCGAGGCTTTTGCTAGATTATCCCTGACCCTTTTCATATCACCCAATGTAAAGTATTCCTCCTCAAATAGATCCCCTGCTATAAAGAGAAAGTCTACATCGTCTTCAATTGCCTTATATACTATCCTTTCAAAGGTATTCCATAACTCCAATCTCCTATTCTCGGCCTTATCCCTATGAAAAGCTACATCCTTGAATTGCAAACCCAGATGCAGGTCTCCTGTATGTATGAATCTTATCATCCTTGCACCTCCCCCTTATACGTATGGATTATATAGGACATCCTACGGCTATTATATCATAATATATAGGTCTCAATCGATTTTTCAACCTCTCCGGTGAACCCAGTTCCTATACCATCATTTTGGCATACCTCCATATACATCCCTATAATCTGTTTATATTCCAGATATTCAGTCCAATGATCTAAGATCAATACCCCCTCGGAATTATATATGGTGCTGATCATATGATAGCCAATTATATATATATTCAATTGGGATATCTTCTCGTAGTCCAACCCAGCCCCCCCTATATCCAATAGAATATTATTGAGTAGATTGAATTCTCTCCTACGCAATAGAAGATTCCTCCTAGTCAGTCCATTGATCGGATCGTCTTTTTGCAACACAGGCCCATATTGTATTAAACAGGCTATCCCCTCCTCTATAATTCGACCCATAACCTCATATATGGATCTCTTCACCCTAAATCCCAACCTTAGCATATATTTAATTCTATCCTCCAATAGGATCTGTCTACAGTGATACAGTTCATGACTCAATATCCCTATCAGATCATCCATCCTGCCTATGTACTGTCCGTAGTTTATAAATATATCCTTTCTATTCAGAGTAAAGCCACCATCTATGCCCCCGATATATAGATAGATTTTAGCTTTAATGGCCATATGTTTGGGTACTATCCTATATACCTTCCTCAATGCCGTATCTACCATATACCTATGATTATTCCTTATATACTCTATATCCCTTTTGAACTGAACCAATTCCTCCTTCACCCTATGGAATTGGTATCTATCCCTATATCCATCTTCGACAATTACCCTACTGAGTTCCCTATGTATATCCTCGCCATTCACCTCACTTCTACATTTGCTCTCATATTCTAAAAACCTTCTTCCACCTCTTGTTTTGATTAAAGCATCAAATGCCCCTCTATTCAATGTTTTATGTTCCAATATATTGCATAGCTGTGCAATATAATCCATGTTTATATCCATCCACTCACCCCTATTTCAAAATGCCTATATCTAATATATACGACAATTTTGAAGGGGTATGAATCGTTTCAATGAAAGGATCTTTTATGGGAATATATCTATCCTATCAATGCAAAGACGGTTGTTTCAGTATGCTGAAACAACCGCCTTCAATATCAAAATTTTGCTCCCTATTCTAACCTAATCAATAGCTCCCCGGATTCCACATTGTCCCCTTCCTTCACAGCTATGCTTTGAACTGTTCCAGCTGTACTGGTGGTAACATTAGTCTCCATCTTCATTGCCTCTATTATTGCAACCAATTGATTTTCCTCGACCTCATCACCAGGCTCTACCAATATCTTAGCTACTACCCCAGGGATACTTGCGCCAACTTCCAATTCGTTATCCGGGTCCGCCATCTGGGTATATACAGCATCGCTAATTACATGGCTTCCCTCATCGAATATCTTAATGGCCCTTCTACTATCATTCACCTCAAAGTATAATGTCCTATAGCCCTCATCATCCACCCTTCCTATCTCCAGAAGCTTTATAGCCAATATCTTTCCCTCATCTATTTCCACTCCGCAGGTTTCGCCCTCCCTTAGACCGTGGAAGAATATATCACTGCCCATCCTGCTGAAATCACCATGTTCCTTAATATATTTCAAGTAATCCTCAAATACCTTGGGATAGATGGCATGGGATAGAACATCTTTCATATCCGCATCCAATCCATGTTCGTCCTTCAACTTCTGTTCGATCTTGCTAAAATCTTCCGGTTCGAGCAATTCACCAGGTCTACAGGTGATTGGTTCCTCCCCTTTCAATACCAGTTTTTGTAGCTTCTCGGGAAAACCACCCATGGGCTGGCCCATCATACCTTGAAAATAGGATACCAATGAATCCGGGAATGCTCTATCCTTGGCTTTTTCATATATATTATCTGGAGTTAGATCATTCTGCACCATGAATATAGCCGTATCACCTACTACCTTCGAGGAAGGTGTAACTTTGACTATATCACCGAGCATTTCGTTTACCATCTTATACATCTCCTTGACCTCTTCGAATCTATGGCCTAATCCAAAGCTCTCCACCTGGGGCTTCAAATTTGAATACTGTCCCCCGGGAATTTCATACTTATATATCTCGGTAGTTCCCGATTTTAAATCCGATTCAAACTGGGCATAGACTGGTCTAACGGTCTCCCAATAATCGGATATGCCCTGTAGATCATCTAAATCCAAGCCCGTGCTTCTAGCCGTATGCTCCAAAGCCGCTACTACGGAATTCAAGGCAGGTTGGCTAGTCAACCCCGCCATGCTATTGAAGGCGGTATCTGCTATATCAACTCCGGCATGTGCTGCCATCAAGACCGTTGCCACGCCATTGCCACTTGTATCGTGCGTATGCAGGTGGATTGGAATGCTTATCTCCTCCTTAAGCGCAGTTACCAATTGATAGGCCGCTTCGGGTTTCAATAATGAGGACATATCCTTGATTCCTAGTATATGGGCCCCCATGCTCTCTATCTCCTTAGCTGTCCTTATATAGTATTCCAATGTATATTTATCCCTGGTCTTATCCAGTATATCGCCGGTATAGCATATGCAGGCCTCTACAACCTTATCGGTTTTTAATACCTCATCTATGGCTACTTCCATGCCCTTTAACCAATTCAACGAATCGAATATCCTGAATACATCTACTCCACTTCTTGCCGATTGTCTTACGAACTCCCTTATTACATTATCTGGATAGTTCTTATACCCGACCGCGTTGGAACCCCTTAGTAACATCTGGAATAGTATATTAGGTATCCTTTCCCGCAATAACTCGAGCCTCTCCCAGGGGGATTCATTCAGGAATCTATAGGCCACATCGAAGGTAGCCCCTCCCCACATCTCCAGCGAAAATAGGTCCTTTGCCAATATGGAGGTTGCCTCGGCAATCTTCAACATATCGGTGGTTCTCATCCTAGTAGCCATCAAGGATTGATGTGCATCCCTCATGGTGGTATCGGTCAATAAAAGCCTATTGCTATTATGGATCCATTCGATCAATCCCTCCGGTCCACCCTCATCCAATATCTGCTTGGTTCCATATTGGTTCTCAGGCCTAGCTACATCCGGTGTCTTAGGAACATCGAAATCGGGTTTGCTACCCTTGGTTTCATTGACAACTTTCTCCCCTATATATTTTAACACCTTGAGCTCCCTATCCCTGCTAGTCGCTATATGGAATAGTTCCGGGTTTTTCAATATAAAGCCGGTATCACATTCCCCGTTTAGGAACTGCTCATGATTCAATACGTTGATCAAGAAGGGTACATTGGTCTTCACCCCTCTTATCTTAAGCTCCCCTAATGCTCTGCGAACCTTTCTGGCAGCATCCCTGAAACTCCTCGACCAGGAAGTTACCTTTACCAATAGGCTATCGTAATATGGGCTTATGGTTGCACCGGTAAACCCACTTCCCCCGTCTAGCCTTATGCCAAATCCAGATCCCGTTCTATATATATCTATAAAGCCCGTATCTGGAGCGAAATCATTTAATGGATCTTCCGTCGTTATCCTGCATTGAATAGCATATCCCCTAGGTTGGATATCATCTTGCCCATTGATCCCTATTTCATCCGATTCGAGAGCATAGCCCTGCGCAATCAATATCTGATTCTGGACAATATCTACCCCGGTGGTCATCTCGGAAATAGTATGCTCAACCTGAATCCTAGGGTTGACCTCTATGAAATAATGATCTCCATGCTTATCCATCAGAAATTCAACAGTTCCTACATTCTCATAGTTAACCGCCCTAGCTATTTTGACTGCATCGTTGCAGATCCTTTGCCTCTGCTCCTCAGTTAAAGTAAATGCAGGAGTATATTCAACAACCTTCTGATGTCTTCTTTGAATAGAGCAATCCCTTTCATATAGGTGGATTATATTTCCGTACTTATCCCCCATTATCTGGACTTCTATATGTTTTGGATTTTCTAGATACTTTTCTATGAAGATATCATCTATCCCAAAGG
>JAAYRM010000069.1 GCA_012518745.1 Tissierellia bacterium | reverse complement strand
GCTATCGTAGTCGTCAACGCAATATCCCCTTGGGCATACTGGGTGTCGATCTCGATATTTATGCCATCCTCGTAGCCCTTCTCCTTTAGCGCATCGATAAAGCCATCCCGGGCAAGATCCAATACGGGATTCTCTATAATTTGACTTATTC
The DNA here is from genome assembly GCA_012518745.1 of Tissierellia bacterium. Taxonomy (GTDB): domain Bacteria; phylum Bacillota; class Clostridia; order Tissierellales; family Tepidimicrobiaceae; genus DUNJ01. Next base: position 8,955 of record JAAYRM010000069.1, on the reverse strand, counting down.
CTATGGAAACTACTTCCTGGGAATTTTCCTGAGTTGCCCCTGCTTGATCATCTGCAGAACAACCTATTAAAGATAAGATTATTAAAGAAAATAAAATTAAGCCTAAGTATCTACTTAGACTGGTAAGGTGTTTTTTACCTACCATGCTACCATCCTCCTAAAAAATATTTGATTGTACTACTAAATCCACCAACCTACCTATCTACCTTTGCCTTTCGGCATCTACTATTAAATATATAATATTATTATAATCCTATTGAAAGCATCTGTCAACATTTTTTATCCTTTAAATTTTTAATCCTAATCCTTTGGGATGGATCTATGCCCTATGGCTATGGCCAGATCATTCAGATGCAATAGCCCTATGCTAATAAATAGGCATACCACTATATGTTCACCCGATCTTGCAATCCCAAGCTTCCCTCCAAAATTTAAACCCAATGCCTTCTGATTGACCTGGCTAATGGCATCCTTTGCCGCCCCTGCCACCGCTCCCTCGTAGACATGAGCATCGCTTATAACTCCCGTCTTCTTCGAGGCCACCAAGGCCCTCTCAATTATCTTAGGTATGGAGTTGATCAAATCCCCCCCTATATCTACCGCTGCCGATTGAATTCCCCTTTCCCTGAATCCGCCAATAATATTCCTTTCCTCTTCCCGAGTGGATACCGCTAATTTTATAGCAGCCTTGGCCACTTCCGTGCTATTATTCATATATATCATCTCCTCCGGTTTGCTTTCCAGATCCTCCCCTACATTATAACCTATAGATTGCCCTATAGGTCTATCCCCGATAGCCTTAATATCCATTTTCATAACCATTATATCACCTTAACCGTCATATTCAAAACAACATATGATTATGATGACATAATATAACTTCCCCAATTCACCTAGATATGGAGTATAATATAAGGTAGTTTAAAATTAAGGAGGCAATAGGATGAATATCAATGTTTATGTCTTATGTGGAGGAGAATCAGTTGAACACGAGGTATCGTTGAAATCGGCTTCGGCCATAATAAATTCCCTAGATAGGAAGAGGTATAATGTCTATCCCATATATATTACCAAGACGGGGATATGGTGTAATCTAGGCCTATGGAATAAGGCTATAGAGGACCCTGAAGAACTGATTTCGGAATCTTCGGATAGCGTAGTGGATTCGATTGGCAAATTTTTAATCCACGACTATAGGAAGGACGAGCAGAATATCGTCATACCCGCCCTTCATGGTACTAGGGGGGAAGATGGAACCATACAGGGATTCCTGGAATTGATGGATATTCCATATGTGGGCAATGAGGTCCTTTCCTCTGCAGCCGGGATGGACAAGGCTATAATGCACGATCTATTTGAAAAACACGATATTCCTCAGACGAAATATGTATCGATTAGATTACATAGATGGAAGGAAGATGAAATCGCCATTTATTCATGGGTTGAAGAGAAGCTCGCCTACCCCCTATATGTGAAACCAGCCAATTTAGGGTCCAGTGTCGGAATAAATAGGGTGGAGAATAGGGAAGAATTAGAAGAGGCCTTCAAGGAAGCCTTCCTGTATGATGTTAAGATAGTAGTGGAGGAGGAGGTGGTAGCTAGGGAGATGCAGGTCTCGGTAATAGGCAACGAATATCCCAAGGCATCCCTTCCCGGAGAATTCATCATGGAAAGGCCCTTCTTTGACTACGATGCCAAGTATATAGATAACAAGATAATACCCGTGGTCCCAGCTAGGTTAGAACCGGATACGATGGACAGGGTGCGGGAAATTGCCGTCAAGGCGTTTAAGGTTCTAAATTGCTATGGCCTTGCAAGGGTTGATATATTCGTCACAGATGATAATCAGATATTTGTAAATGAGATAAATACGATGCCCGGCTTCACCCCCCTTAGCATGACCCCGGTTCTTTGGGGAGCTACCGATGGGACTACCTATTCCCAATTGGTCGAGAGGCTGATAGAATTCGGCTTCGAAAGGCATAGGCAGAAAAAATCCATATTGAGGACGAGGTGTACTGAATGATAATACGGAGCTTAAAGGATATAGGGAGGATGACCCAGGGCTCCCTCTCTAACGCCAAGTATGATCATCTGATCATAAGGGGCGTATCAACCGATACTAGGGATATCGAAGATGATCAATTATTCATACCGTTGATCGGTGCGAATTTCAATGCCCATCGCTTTGTACAGGAGGCTATGGATAGGGGAGCTTCGGCAGCCTTATGGACTAAAGATGAACCACTACCAGATATCGATTTTCCATTCATAGTGGTCGATGATACGCTCCTGGCATTGCAGAGGTTAGCCAAGGAATACCGTAAACAGCTAGATGTAAAGGTCATAGGTATAACCGGTAGTAATGGGAAGACCACCACCAAGGATATCCTTGCAGGTATTTTAGCAACTAGATACAATACTAAAAAAACGATTGGCAACCTCAATAATCATATAGGCATGCCCCTTACATTATTGGATTTGGATGAGGATACCGAGATGGCCGTTGTCGAGATGGGCACATCCGATTTCGGAGAGATATCCCTCTTGACCGATATAGCTAGGCCAGATATAGCCATAATTACAAATATTGGCGAGGCCCATCTAGAGGGATTTTTAACTAGGGAGAATATTGCAAAGGCCAAGCTCGAAATATTGGAAGGTTTGGCCCCGGATGGGCTGTTTATCTACTTTGGTGATTGGCCTATATTAAAAGAACTAATTACGAATATAGAGCTTGAACAGAGCATATTATCCTATGGGATACAGAAGCACAATGATTATATATGCGAATTAGGCCAGATGGATCAAAATGGCCTATCCTTCGATCTGAAGGCCCCTATTATGCATAACCTATTCGTCCCCATATTGGGTGCGCATAATATGTATAATACCGTAGCAGCGGTAATCGCGGCTCGGCACCTTGATATATCCATGGAGTCCATACAGGAAGGGCTATATCATATAGATAGAACGGGGATGAGGAATGAGCTCGTCTATGCGAAGGGGTTTACCATATTGGATGATTCATATAAGTCAAATCCCGATAGCGTATTAGCAGCTTTGGATACCCTCTATAGCATGGAGCAATATGAACAGAAGATTGTAGTTCTCGGGGATATGCTGGGATTGGGAGAGATGGAAGTTGAGATGCATGAGGATATAGGTAGGAATATAGATCCGAATAGGATTGAATATATATTTACCATTGGCCCCCTAGCAGAACATATTGGTAAGGCAGCCAAGATCAACTTTAGGGATGATAGAATAGTATCCTGTAATAATAAACCACAATTGATAAGAAAGCTGAGGGAAGTTCTTAGGCCCGGATCCCTTGTACTTGTAAAGGCATCCCGAGCCCTGGAATTGGAAGATGTGGTCAATAGCCTAAGGGACGATATAATCCCACCGAGGGATGAGGTTATCTAATACCACCCCTCGCTATCCCTCTTCCATCGATAATACCCTTATACTATATATATGTCTTAGAAATACGATAGTTAGTATCAACGCTCCTACCTCCGCTATGGGATATGACCACCATATGCTATTTACGTTCCCAAGGAGAGATAGGGCATAGGCCGTAGGCAATAATATAATCAGTTGCCTAGAGACAGCTGTAACCAGGCTCAGCACCCCATTTCCAAAGGCCTGATATACGGCACTCGATACGATGCTGATGCCAGCAAATATATAGCTTAAGCTGATAATGCGCAGGGCTGGAACCCCGATGCTCAGCATATCATCTGAGGCATTGAAGAGCGATAAGATCTTGTCTGGAAACACCTGAATCAGGGTCAACCCAATGGTCATAATCCCTAGGGCATATATAAGGCTTAATTTGATCGTCTTTGTAAGCCTTGCCTTATTCCTTGCTCCATAATTATATGCGATTATAGGTATCATTCCATTGTTCAAACCAAATACCGGCATGAACACGAAGCTCTGTATCTTAAAGTATGCCCCAAATACCGCAACTGCTGTGGAAGAGAACCTATTCAATATGTTATTTAACCCATAGGTGGTAATCGAGGTTATGGACATCATAATTATGGAGGGAATCCCTATGGCATATATTCTTTTTATCACATCAAATTTAGGTGCAAAATCCCTTATATCGATGCTGATCTCCTTATTTATCTTAAGATTGAATATAATAGCTAGAATAGCCGCCACCGTTTGTCCAATAACCGTGGCTATGGCCGCGCCTGCTGTACCCATCCTTGGCACGCCAAGGAGCCCAAATATTAGGATGGGATCGAGGATGATATTGATTATAGCACCTATTCCCTGCGTTATCATGGTATGGAAGGTCTTTCCGGTGGATTGGAGTAACCTCTCAAATACTATCTGAAGGAATTTCCCAGTGGATCCTACACAGACTATCGTTAAATACGATACCCCGTATTCAATTATCTGCGGATCACTGGTCTGAGATATGAAATAGGATCTCGAAAATAGAATTCCAAATATTAGAAATATAATATAACTGACCAGTGCTAGGAAAATCCCACTATTGGCCACCATATTAGCCTGTTTAAAATCCTTCTCTCCAAGGGCCCTTGAAAGAAGTGCATTGATTCCCACCCCAGTCCCTACCGCGATAGCAATCATCAAATTCTGTACGGGGAAGGCTAGGGAGACCGCGGTCAATGCCTTTTCATCTAGCTGTGCAACGAAAATGCTATCCACTATATTGTATAGAGCCTGTACCAGCATGGATATCATGATAGGTACGGACATATTTATCAAAAGTTTTTTAATGGGCATGATGCCCATCTTGTTTTCCTCTGTCTGCAATATCTTTCCTCCTCATTCTGTCGTATTTAAATTGTGTCCTAAATTTCTATTATATACCTTTTTGGGCAAAATATAAAGAAATAATTTATAGATTCTGGTTCTAATGCCTCTAGCCCCCCATTTATGATATAATTATATTAAGAATATTAAAACATGGTATATAGGCATTACAAAGGTTGGTGACCAATTCATGAATATCAATAGAATGTTCCTTATATTGTTATCCCTTGTATTGGTAGTGGGTATAATTGGATGCGTCAAAAACTTTACCCACGATATACTAAGCTATAAGATCAAATCCAATAGGGAAATCGACCTTTTCATTGCAGCGGACCCACATCATCTTTCCAAGGAAACCTATGATGATGGGCCTGCCTTCGATACCTTTCTCAATACCGGCGATGGGAAATTGCTAAATTATTCGGGCGAAATATTGGATGCATTTACAATGGATATCCAGAATAGGAAACCAGATATCGTAGTATTTGCAGGGGATCTTACATGTAATGGGGAAAGGGAAAGCCATCTAGAATTAGCTGAAAAACTTAGGACCATAAAGAGGTCCGGCACGCATGTTTTCGTTATTCCCGGCAATCATGATATAGAGAATCCATGGGCTAGAAATTATATCGGTGATGAACTGATTAGGATCGATTCCATAACCAGCGACGAATTCGTGGATATCTATTCTCAGTTTGGATATAAGGATGCTATTTCACGGGATTCCGATTCCCTAAGCTATCTCGCCACCCCCTCAGAGGATATATGGCTATTGATGTTGGATTCAGCAAAATACGATAGAAATAAGGTGCGGGATGGGCCGGAGATGGGAGGAGTTCTGTCTGGTAAAACCCTGAATTGGATAGAACAATGCGGTGAACTAGCTAGGGAAAACAATGCAAAGCTAGTTGCCATTATGCATCATAGCCTCTTGGATCATAGCCCGATAGTAAATGAAAATTATACAATTGAAAACAATGATGAGGCTATAGAGGTGCTGCAGAATTCCGGGATTGAAATAATCCTTACGGGCCATGTCCATCTGCAGGATATCAAATCCCATGATGCGGGTGGTAATACTATATATGATATAGCAACCTCTTGTCTAATTGCACATCCCAATCAATATGGGACCCTCAGGTTCGTACCCGGCAAGGGATTCTATTATCAGACCAATAGGGTTAATATGGATAATTGGGCGAGGGAGAACGATACTTCGGATAGTAATCTAAAGGATTTTCATGAATATTCTAGAACATTCTTTCAAAAAAGGAGCTATGATAGGTACTACGATTCCCTCTTAGAGATAGGTGGATATACGGATATGGAGATGCAGGCTATCTCTGAAACCATAGCCATACTAAATCTAGGTTATTTTGGGGGCTTTAGAAATGATGCGCTTCACCATATCTTCAATACGGATGGATTTAAACTATTAATTGAATCCAGTCCAAATTTTATCAGGGATTATGCATTGAGCATGTTCAATGATGAAAAAACCGATAATAACAAGATATTCATCCCAATCAATTTGAATCGAGATAGTACGGAAACGCATAGTGGCTTCGCCAATTAACCCTCAAACCATAAATATCCTTGTATATGAATATCCTTATAGATAAGTATCCTTAGTATATGAATATCTTCTCTATAAATGAATATCTATAATAGATATGTTTGTGAAAAAAGTAATTATATGAAATCTTTCAAATTGTGTTGACAAGAATAAACTATCATGCTATATTATTGCTTAACCATAAAAACATGGATTGCAATCTTGTTCGTAGTTCAATAAACAATAATGATACATAAAGGCTAGGATGAAGAGTGAGCCATTAGGTAGATCGAATACAGAGAGCTGGGTCAGGTGAAAGCCAGTTTTGATATAATGGTGAACAATCGCTTCAGAGCCATATGATTGAAATCTAGTAGATCATATCGGTAGCCCCCGTTACAAGGGCAGGGTTTAGGTGGGTTGTTGAAATCCATAGAACCTAGTAAGATAATTATTGTGAGATAATTATAAAATAGAGTGGTAACGCTTTTAGGAGCCTCTATATGTATATGCATATGGGGGCTCTTTTATATAATCCATTTACCAAGGGGGGAATCCATTTTGATTGATATAGATGATAGTGAAGGCGATATTTTGATTGAAAGGATCCAAAGAGTATTGGTAAAAAATAATTAAAAGGGGTGTGCTTTAATGAAAAGGAGTTTACTTGTATTACTTTCATTGGTTTTAGTATTGAGTTTAGTAGCAGGATGCGGGTCCAGTCCAGCCGGTAACGGTTCCGATGACTCGGATGCTGCAGCAGATGATTCGGATGCCATAAGGGTTGGCCTGAATTATGAATTATCTGGTGAAGTTGCAACTTACGGACAAAACCTAACAGATGGCATTGAGCTAGCTGTAGAGGAGATAAACGCAGATGGTGGAGTATTAGGAAAGCAGATAGAGATAGTTAAGGTTGACAATAAGTCCGAAGATTCGGAAGCTGCCAACGTTTCTGCTAGGCTAGCTACCAGGGAAAATGTAGTTGCCCTATTGGGACCAGCAACATCAGGAAATACAAAGGCTGCCATACCAGCCGCTATGCAAAACCAGATCCCTCTGATCTCAGCTTCTGCTACCGCAGATGATGTGACCACGGATGCAGATGGAAATGTAAGGGATTATATATTCAAGACCTGTTATAGCGATTCCTTCCAGGGAGTTATAATGGCTGAATTTGCGGCAGGGGATCTTGAATCAAAGGAAGCTGCTATACTGGGAGATACCACTAGCGATTATGCTAAGGGTCTTGCTAGCTCCTTCAAGGAAACCTACGAGGGTGCAGGGGGTTCAGTCCTAGCTGAGGAAGCATATCAGGCTGGAGAAACCGACTTCAAGGCAGTTCTAACTAGATTGAAGAATTCGAACCCGGATGTATTGTTTGTTCCTGGATACTATGAAGAAGTTGGATTGATTGTTAGACAGGCAAGGGAATTAGGATTCGATGTACCAATACTAGGTGCCGACGGTTACGAATCTCCAAAATTGGTTGAGATAGCAGGAGCAGATACCTTGAATGATGTATACTATTCAAGCCATTATTCCTCGATGGATGATGCTGAAGAGGTTGTCTCATTTAAAGAAGGCTTCGAGGAGAAATATGGTAAGGAAGCAGATGCCTTTAACGCTTTGGGTTATGACCTAGCCTACTTCTTAAAGGATGCACTTGAAAGGGCAGGGGAAGCGGATACAGAGAAACTGAGAGAGGCATTGGAAGCAACTGAAAACTTTTCAGGTGTAACTGGTTCCTTCTCCATGGATGAGTTCCATAATCCTGTAAAATCCGTAACCATCATAGAGATGAAGGATGGGGTACCAACTTTCTTACAGAAGTTAGACCCAAGATAATATTATAGAGTAAAATCCTTAGTGCATATGCCCTAAGGATTTTACTATCAAAAAGGAGTAAAGAAATATGGAGCTATTTCTACAACAATTAATAAATGGTCTATCCCTAGGGAGTATCTATGCATTGATCGCCCTAGGCTATACAATGGTATATGGAATTATAAATTTGATCAATTTTGCCCATGGTGAGATCTACATGGTTGGAGCATACGTAGGCTTTGCGCTGACAACCTTTTGGAACCTGGGCTTTTTCCCCGCATTAATAATATCTATGCTAGTATGCAGCCTATTAGGGATGCTGATAGAGAAGGTCGCATATAAACCGATGCGAAATTCCACGAGAATAGCTGCCCTAATTACCGCTATTAGCGTATCATTATTTCTGCAGTATACCATGATGTATTTTGCAAAACCGGATACAAGAACCTTTCCAGACCTTATAACCAATAAGAAGCTATCCTTCCTCAATGGGAGCATATTATTGGACATCAAGAATGTCTATATAGTATTGATCACCGTGATACTGATGGTGGCTCTCCAATATGTTGTTCACAGGACGAGGATAGGAAAGGCGATGAGAGCGGTATCCATCGATAAAGAGGCTGCTGAGCTCATGGGCATAAATGTAAATCAAGTCATATCCTTCACCTTTGCCATAGGCTCTGCATTGGCAGGAGCGGCTGGAGTACTTGTAGGAGTATACTACAATACCATAAACCCTCTAATGGGTGCCACGCCTGGACTTAAGGCCT
>JAAYRM010000008.1 GCA_012518745.1 Tissierellia bacterium | reverse complement strand
TAGATAGGGCATTTATTTTTGGATCCTATGCTAAAGGTAATTATAATGAAAATAGTGATATAGATCTAGCCATATTTTCTGAAGCATTTAAAGATATGGATCCTGTTGAAGGAATTAAATTTTTATTAAAAAGAGCTAGGAAATATGCAGATGTAGATTTACAACCAATAGCCTTTACAAAAGAGGACTACGATGAGCCTCTAGGAATCGTAGAGGATATCTTAGAAACCGGAATTGAGTTACATATAAGTTGATATTGCTAAAATATGCTACATCTCTTAAAATGCAAGTCAGGGTGAGGCTCTTTCACCTTTAAAATCATATTAGGATAATCTTTTTAGATAGGATATTAGATGAGGAAATTGCATAATTGACCTTTTATCTCTAAGAAAAAAACATACTAGAATAGCCTATCTACAATAGGTTTTTAATTTCTAAGTTTACTTGGTCAATTTGCAATTTCACCCCGTTTTTTTATTTTATTAAGATTAATATTATACTGTTTTTTCCTTTCGGATTACTTTGTTCTCACTTAATATATTCGACATTTATATGGTTTTCTAATATGCAATTTGCTCAGTTAAATGAAAATTACATGAGGGGGGTTTGATTTGAAGAGGGCGGTATTATTCATCTTAATAGTTTTTCTACCCTTATTTTTATTATTACAGAGTGCGGAAATAAATACCTTTAATAGGCCTATGTATATTGAATCCTACGAAAGATATGGGGTTATTGAAAGAACCGGAAAACCTATCGAAGAGCTGGATGAAATCACACAGGTCCTATTACAATACCTCCAAAAGGGGTTGGATGGGGAGGTTCTAAGGCCCTTTTTCAACGATAAAGAGGTAAGGCATATGGAGGATGTAAAGTTACTCTTCGAATATGGCTTTACGCTAAGAAATATATCCATCATTCTATCCATCCTAGGTATAATTGCCATAATAATCTTAAAGGATTATGGATACTTTGCTAAGGGGCTATTCTATGGAATCTTTGGATGGTGGGGATTCTTCATATTGTTATTCTTGTTATCCACATTGGATTTCACTAAATACTTTACATATTTTCATCTCATATTCTTCGATAACGATCTATGGATATTGGATCCAAGCACCGATCTATTGATACAGATGCTCCCAGAACAGTTCTTCATCCATATATTTAGGCGGATTGTATTATCATTTATGGGGATGTTGGCAATAATACAGCTAATAGCCTATGTATTGATGAAGAGGGAGAGGGATGAGGATGGAGGAACTTTTAAACTTTAAAGATATTTTAAAGGATATTAGAAGGAAGATAATATTAAACAGCTATTATACTAGGAAGATCAAGGACGGAAAAGGAGCCCAGGCAACCTTGGTGGATTGGATATTTATCACCTTAGTTTTAACCATGTTCTTTTTGATTACCGTTTTTAATTCTACCAAAAGCGTATTGGCTTCCATATCTATCACCGCAATATTAATGGGCTTCTTTATAGCAATTGCATTGATGTGGAAGGGGAAGATTAGAGCTAGGAAGATCGTGTCCATAAACGATCAATTAGCAACCGAACAGATTGGCGGCCAGCTTGATGGATATGGCAATCGTGATTTCATTGCATATGCACGGGAACTGTTGGAAAACTATTATTCAACTACATTCAATGAACATCATGGGAATATAGATCTAATTGGGGAGATAGATGGAGATACATATGGGGTTAAATGTATTAAGATTCCCCCGGATACCAAGGTAGTATTGAGGAATGTGGAATACTTTATTGCGGATATGGAAAAAGGGGGAGTCGAGGAGGGAATAATAATTTGCAATACCTCCTTTGCCGATGAGGTCAGGGAGGAAACCGACTACCTACTGTTGGGGTTTGAACAGATCAAGGATATGCTATCGGAAGGGGATGATGGATACCCCAATAGGGAAGAGATAGAGGATTTGATAGTGGATAGATATGATATGGGAAGGAAAGAATTGGTGGATAGCATAAGCTTTCATGGCAAGGGAAAGATACTTAGGTTTATATTGCTAGGGGTGGTATTCTATTTGGTATCGCCTATAGTTTCATATCCGTTATATTATAGAGTCGCAGCTCTTATATCCATATCATATGGCTTGATAGTTGGTATATATGATATAGCATTATATATAAGGAATAGAAGGGAAGAGAGCATATAGATTTCGATATGAGGGGGGATTTTATGATAAGATTTTTAACTGCGGGAGAATCCCATGGGGAAGGATTGACCGGAATATTGGAGGGATTTCCAGCCAATATATATATGGATATGGAGTTTATAAATGGAGAGCTAGCCAGAAGGCAGAAGGGCTATGGCAGAAGCGATAGGATGGATATAGAGAGGGATGAGGCCATAATATCCTCGGGGATAAATTACGGGCATACCACTGGCAACCCCATATCCATAATGATCAAGAATAGGGGAACTGATTTGGATTTAGTGGAGGTCGTTCGACCTAGACCTGGGCATGGGGATCTGGCAGGGGCTTTAAAATACGGCCATGAAGGTGGAAGAAATGTATTGGAAAGGGCAAGTGCTAGGGAAACGGCCATGAGGGTTGCTATAGGGGCCATCTGCAAGCTACTATTAAGGGAATTCGATATTTATATATATAGCCATGTGGTGCAGATAGGCAGTATAAAAACCATTGGGCGACCCCGCGGGGAAATGAATTGGAGGGAGCTCGGCGAGATAGCAGATGATTCATGTATCAGGGTTTTGGATAAAGAAGCGGAAAAATCCATCGTGGAGGAATTGGACAAGGCCAAAGAGGAAGGGGATACCCTTGGAGGAGTGATGGAGATAGTTGCATCGGGTATTCCGGTGGGTTTAGGGAGCTATTCCCATTGGGATAGGAAATTGGATGGTAGGATAGCCCAGGGTATTATGAGCATACCGGGGATAAAGGGGATTGAATTTGGAATGGGATTCGATATGGCCGCGGAGATGGGGTCGGATGTCCATGATGAGATATTCTATAAGGAGAATTCCTATTACAGGGGGAGCAATAATGCGGGTGGAATTGAGGCCGGGGTCTCCAATGGAGAGGATATAGTCTTTAGGGCCGTTATGAAACCCATCCCTACACTGAAGAGGTCGTTGAGGACGGTGGATATGAGGACCAAGGAAAGGGCGTTGGCACAATTTGAGAGATCGGATACCTGTGCCGTGCCCTCGGCTAGTATAGTGGCCGAGAATG
>JAAYRM010000068.1 GCA_012518745.1 Tissierellia bacterium | reverse complement strand
TCCAACTTTACTTCTCTGTTCTTCTCATGATCTTTAAACTTATAGGGGCCCGTTCCTATTGGATTATATTCTTCCTTGGATAATGCCATTTCATAGGATCTGCGGCCTTCAATACCCTGGGCAAATCTGTGTTTAGGTATTATGGGGAACGTTAGCAATTCTAGACATTGGCCATAATTCCTATCGAAAATAATATCCATATTCCTATCGTCTATTACATCCACCCTTATAATCCTATTCATATTATATGGCTGAAATGCTCCCAATGCATCCTGCCATAGTTTGTTATGGACATTGTCCTTACCGGCATATTTGATTGTTTCTATAGTGAAGGCCACATCAGCAGTGGTAAGCTCCATGCCATCATGCCAATAAACCCCATCCTTCAATTGGATCTTGACCGTTCCATCCTCTTCTACGGTATGGCTATCTACCAATATACCAATTGCATTTAAATCCTTGTCCAATTCAAACAACCCTTCAAATATGAGTTTGCTAAAATGGTAGTATGTCCTATTTTCGCTAACCAAGGGGTTTAGGGTGTCTAATGAGGTCAATGGCAGAATCAATTGCCCGCCATATTCAGGTTTATAATCCACCTTTTGGACAAGATCCTCCTTCGGAATTGTGATATTCTTTTGTTCTTCTTTCTTACATCCCGCAGATACCAAAACTAACGATATCAATATAACCCAGATCAATAGCCTTTTGAAACGCAATTGATGCCCCCCTCTCACCCTCTATTCTGTATGAAATGCTTAAATAGCTTCCTAAAGTAATGAACTACTATTATGTAGCGGGATTCCCTGTCACCTGATATTCCACCGAATTTATCCCTATGGAGTATAGTATATATATCATAATTCCGGGATACCCTCTCCACATATTCCCTCGTCTCCTTGAATGGTATGTATTTCAGTGAAACTCCATCATCCGAATATCTACTATCTTTAATCCATTTTCCCACATTACCACTTCCGCCATTATAGGCGGCTATTATCAATTGAAAATTACCGTTGAATTCCCTGGAAAGTATATTTAAGTACCAGGCCCCTAGCATGATATTGGTATCGGGGTTAAATAGCATATCCAGATGGAAATCCTCTATCTTGAGCACTTCTGCCCCCCAGTATCCGGTGGAGGCTGAAAGCTGCATCAGCCCTCTAGCCTCCTTATGGGATATAGCATCTTTATCATATCTACTTTCCACATTTATAATGGCAGCTATTAGATGGGGATCTACATTGAATTGCCTGGAATACTTATCTATTGTACCCTGATAGCTTACCGGATAGTTGATGGTAAGGTATATGATCATACCCAATGTAGTTATTCCAATTACTATCGCGATTACCAATAATATTCTCAGCAACCTGCCTATTCTCCATGCCACATTTAACCCCCTCCAAGGAATTATATTATATCATTCATCAGTTTATTCATCTGTCTATTGAGTATGTCCAGATCTCCTCTATTATCTATTATTCTAGTAGCATATTTTCTCTTGGATTCTATGGGCATCTGCGATCTGAGCCTGCCTATTGCCTCCGATCTATCTATGCAATCCCTCTTCATCAGCCTCTGTAATTGGGTAGATTCATCCGTATATACCAACCAAATCTCATCCAATGGGATTCCACTATCCTGAATCCCTTCCATCGTCTCAATCAATAGTGGTATATCGAGGAATACTATATTCCCCTCATTGCTATATTCCTCTATCAATTCCTTCATCCTCATAAAAATATGGGGATGAACTATATTATTCAGCCTTTTGCGGTATTTGGGGTCGTTGAATATTATATCGCCAAGTCTCTTCCTATCGATAGACCCATCCGGCATCAATATCTCTTCCCCAAAGGAGTTTACAACCTGTCTATACGCCGGCATTCCCTTTTCCATTACCTCCCTGGCGATATCATCCGCATCGATCACCATATAACCGAACTCCCTTATTATATTGCTAACGGTGGATTTGCCCGTGGCTATTCCCCCGGTTATGCCTATTAATCTTGTACTAGACCTCATACCAGTTCGCTCCTACCTCAAGGTCTACCTTTAATGGTATATCCAATGTCGTAGAGCTTTCCATAATATCCTTCATCAATTCCTGTACCTCTGCCACCTCATCTTCATGGGTTTCAATTATTAGCTCATCATGGACCTGTAATATCAACTTTGATCTAAGTCCCCTACGCCTGAGTTCATGGAACACCCTCACCATTGCAACCTTTATTATATCTGCAGCACTCCCTTGAATGGGCGTATTCATTGCTATCCGTCTGCCAAAGGAGCGGATGTTGTAATTTTTGGAATTGAGCTCTGGTACATATCTCCTCCTATGAAATATGGTCTACACATAGCCCTGTTCCTGTCCTAGCTTCACTATATCATCCATATATTCCTTTACCCCATTATAATTCTTCAGGTATTTATCTATATATTCCCCAGCTTCCTTCCTGGGTATATTTAGATCCCTAGATAATCCATAATCACTTATCCCGTATATGATTCCAAAGTTAACAGCCTTGGCCCTATCCCGCATCAATGAGGTCATTTCCTCCTCCGGAATATGGAATACCTGTGATGCAGTCCTAGTATGTATATCCAAGTTCTGATGAAAGGCTTCCATCAATTTTGGATCCTTGGATATATGAGCCAATACCCTTAATTCTATCTGAGAATAGTCCCCATCTACCAGTACATATCCATCTTCGGGTACAAAAGCCTTGCGGATTTTTCTCCCCTCTTCAGTTCTTATCGGTATATTCTGCAGATTGGGTTCGGTGCTGCTAATTCTTCCGGTGCTAGTGATGGTCTGATTGAAGGTAGAGTGAATTCTGGTATCCTCTTCATCCACCAGGTTCAACAATCCATCTATATAGGTGGATTTCAACTTCATCATCTGCCTATATTTGAGTATCTTTTCTATTATATCGTGCTTTCCCTTGAGTTTATCTAGCACTTCTGCATCGGTAGAGTAGCCGGTCTTGGTCCTCTTAATCACCGGTAACTTTAGCTTGTCGAATAATACCTCTCCTATCTGCTTTGGGGAATTTATATTGAATTCCTCTCCCGCTAATTGAAATATACCATGAGTTAAATCATCTAATTGCTCCTGGAATTCATCTCCAAGCTCTTCTAATACCTTTAAGTCCACCTTAAACCCATAGTATTCCATATGAGCCAATACCTCTGCTAACGGAAGCTCAATTTGATAGTATAGCTCTTCCATCTGCTGCTCCTCTATCAGCTTTCCTATGGGTTCTTTTAGGCGCTGTATCAGGTCTACGGTCATGGCGATGTATTCTGCTCTAGCTTCTAAATCCAAATCCCTATAACTTTTCCTATTTCTACCCTTCCCCAGTAGTTCCTCTATATCGATTCCATGTATATCTAGGTATTCTCTCCCCAATACATCTATACCGTAGTTGGATTGGGCCGGATTCAATATATATTGACCTATCATGGTATCGAATTTTACACCTCTTATATCTATATTAAGCAATAATAGCCCAAATATGTCCATCTTTATCATATGCCCATACTTCTCTATATCCTTTGATTCAAAATATTTCCTAAATTCCTCTACAAACTCGTCTATATCATTCTTAGAATAAT
>JAAYRM010000067.1 GCA_012518745.1 Tissierellia bacterium | reverse complement strand
GAGCTCGGCCATCTTTTTTCTTGAGAAGGGTATTATCAGGAATAGGGTGCCCTGTTCCTGATATTCATGCAATAGATAGTTAGAAATCTTTTTCCTTATGGTATCCTGGGATAGATTGGAAATCCTATTATTGAGCATCAGAATTCTATGGGATAGAATCGATACAAAATTTATTAAAATTTTGGAATCCAGCATGGAGAGTTCTACGATATCATCTTTTTTGATAAACATTATTTGGCTGGGCTCTATAGAGGTTATAGTTGCAGGATAGGTATGTCTATCCGTAAAGACTAGGGATTCACCAAATATATTTCCTTGCGTAAATATATTTATGGTCATGGTCTGCCCAGATGGAAATACCTTCTGTATCTCCACCCTCCCATCTAAAATAATGCCCAGGCTATCACAATCATCACCCTCGAGGGCGATGATTTCTCCATTGGCGTAATCCACGATCCTATAGGTAATCCTATCCAAGGCGTAGACTATGCTATCAGCATCTAGCCCATCGAATAGAACGCAATTGGATAGAGATTCTATATACAGCTTCATGATAATTCCTCCGGTTCAAATGAAATCATACTCAATATTATAACAATTACCTTTCAAAATCAACAAATCCGTTAAAAAAATGTTTAATGGAATTGAAATGGGTAATATATAGTATAGGGATTATTATGTACATCATCAGCAATCATATCTACATTGGTGATGACGGATTTGGGCCATAGGATAAATCTAGCTGATATAGAGGGAGACTGACATGAATAAGATATTATTGATAAATAGGTTGGATCCACGGAAGGTTTCCGATGAAAAGAATAAGATTTTTTTTATGATAGGGGATATGAACAAACCCTCCATTGAAAACAAACTTATAGATGTGCTTAGCCGGGCAGGGATTGCGGATTGTGAGGATATTGTTCTAAAATATAATGGAATAGAATTGAATATCAAGGTCCAAGATATACCCGGGATAGTCGGGAAATTGGTCGGTGAAGGTTTTGATATATATGGAATTTATCAACTATATAATCCAGAGGAATAAATAATTTTATTTACATAATGTCCCTTTCGTAATAATATGGGTTAGAAATCTATATTATATGAGGTGATATTATGCAGAGATGGAAAAGATCCATCATAATCTATTCTATAGTATTTCTTGTCGTATTGCTTTTCATTTTATATGCAAAATACTCCGTAAATACGGAGGTCAATCTCCTATCCGATACCATCGAGGAACAGGTTGCGGAGATTTCAGAGGCATCTTCGGTGAAATACAGCTATTCCAATGTGGTCACATATGAGGACAATAAAAGGATAAGCGGACTCAATATCCCCTTTACTCGGAAAAGCTTTATAATAAAGTATAGAGGATATATTAAAGCCGGGATAGATCTGAGCAAGGTTGCTATAGATCTCGTCGATACGAAGATCATGAGGATAGTATCGGCAAAACCTTCCATATTGGATAATGTTATAGAGGAAGAGGGCGTCTATACGTACGACGAAAAGGATTCCGTATTCAACAAATTGAGCTTCAACGATCTATATGAGGTATTGATAGAGGAGAAGAAGGATATGGAGAAGGAAGCGATAGAGAATGGATTATTAAACGAGGCCGAGGAAAATATCAGAAAGATGCTTACCACCTTTTTAAAGGGCATGGGTTTCGAAGACATTGGGATCGTGTTTAAATAGGTGGCTTGATAGCTTTGTAGTCCTATATATAGAGGATTTATAATTCGGTAAAAACAATCATAGGTTTTATTGGCCCTATGGGAGCATATATATTACATAGGGGTGATAAATCTATGAATAGGCGGGTAGCGCTTATATTATTGCTATTTATATTGGTATTGATAGTAATAATAGCTGGGAATTATATTCATATCCTCTTCACAAGGAAAAGTGTTGAATATGAAGATAGGGATACGTATCATAGGTTGAATAAGGAAAACCTAATCATATTAATAGAGGTGGATAAAAAACGTCTTTCGGTTATAGATTATAGATCCAATAAGATCTTAGGCGAATATGTCGTGGCAACTGGAAGAACGGATTCCCTCACCCCCCTAGGTACCTTTAGAATAGCTGAAAAAGCACGATGGGGGGAAGGCTTCGGCTCCAGATGGTTGGGGCTGAATGTCCCCTGGGGGAACTATGGAATACATGGAACCAATAATCCCGGATCCATAGGCTATAATGCCTCAGCCGGATGTATCAGGATGAGGAATAAGGATGTGGAGCAATTATATGAAATGGTGGATCAGGGTACGATTGTGAGCATAGTAAATGGAAAATATGGTCCATTTAATCATGGATTTAGGGATCTAGTACCGGGGGATATAGGAGCAGATGTACTCGAGGTCCAAAAGAGGTTAAAGCTCGAGGGATATTATGATGGGCCTCTCGATGGCATCTATGGAGAGGGGATGAAACGGGGATTGATCCAATATCTCAAGGATAGGGATATCCCGTTAAGCCATACCGTAGACGATGAGATATATAGAAGACTAAAGATAATGTTGATGGAATAAAAATACAAACAAAAAGACAGGCCATTGGCCTGTCTTTATATATCTACGTTATTTGGTGGTAGTTCCCCCACCCATGCTTTTTTGTGCCATTTCAACTAATTGTCTTGTCATATTACCTCCAACATAACCATTCTGTCTGGATGGTAGTTCTCCCTTATCCATTGAATCATAATTGGACATTCCAAGTTCAGAAGCTATTTCTAATTTCATTTGCTCTAGTGCATGTCGTGCTTCAGGAACCAGAATTCGTTTTGAACCTGTCTTAGTATTAGGCAATTTTTTCACT
>JAAYRM010000066.1 GCA_012518745.1 Tissierellia bacterium | reverse complement strand
GGAAGTTAATCCATAAGGCAGATCGAATTACCGATCTGGCTAATGAGGCTAGGGCTTATGCCAAGGATAGCTCTAGGGTGGATTTGATCATCAACAACTATTATAGGAAGGTGGAACAGGTCTTTGGGGAGGAAGAGATGATCGACCTTATGGATAAAACTATGGATTCCTTAAACAAGGTGGAGAGAAAGGAGAACTATCAGCCCATCAGGATAGGATTGATCGGTGAAATATATACATTGATAGAGCCCTTTGTCAACCTCGATATAGAGAAAAAGTTGGGTCATATGGGGGTTGTGGTAGAAAAGTCCTTGACTCCAACTATCTGGTTAGATCATCATGTATTGAAATTTCCATTTGGTTCTAGGGATGAAAGGGAAAAGCATAGGCTTGCAAAACCCTATTTGGAAACTCTGGTAGGTGGACATGGAAGGGAAACTGTGGGTTCGGCTATTAGTTATGCTAATAGAGGATTTGATGGGGCAATTCAGCTACTACCGTTGAATTGTATGCCCGAAATAGCGGTGAAGCCCATACTAGGGAAGATAAATGGAGATTTAGAATTTCCAATCATGACATTGATATTGGATGAGATGACCGGGGAGGCTGGTTATATTACGAGGTTGGAGGCCTTTGTAGATTTAGTGAATAGAAGAAGAGAGGAAGATTCAGTTGTCTAAACTTTATATGGGGATAGATGTGGGTTCCGTAAGCACCAATATAATATTGATGGATGAGAATCAGGATATACAATATAAGAAGTATATGAGAACCCAAGGTCAGCCTATCGAGATGCTAAAGGAAGGCATTGGAGAGATAGAGAGGGATTTAAAGGATGCCGAGATAGCAGGGGTTGGGGTGACCGGAAGTGGTAGGTATTTAGCGGATATAATAGTGGGAGCCGATATAGTGAAGAATGAAATTACAGCCCATGCTATAGCAGGCCTTAGTCTTATACCGGAGGTAAAGACAATAATCGAAATTGGAGGGCAGGATTCCAAGATAATAATCCTACGGGACAGGATAGTGGTGGATTTTGCCATGAACACCGTATGTGCCGCCGGAACCGGATCCTTCCTAGATAGGCAGGCTATCAGATTGGGGATAGATATAGATGAATTTGGGGGATTAGCATTGCGATCCAATAACTCGGTTCGAATAGCTGGAAGGTGTGCCGTATTTGCAGAATCCGATATGATACATAAGCAGCAATTAGGACATAATCAATCGGATATAGCTAAGGGCCTATGCGAGGCATTAGTTAGAAACTACCTGAACAATGTGGGAAAGGGGAAGGAGATACTATCCCCTATAATGTTTCAAGGAGGGGTAGCTGCAAATGCAGGGATAAAGGCGGCTTTTGAGGAATCCTTGGGACAGAAGGTCTATGTACCTGGAGATTATGATGTTATGGGTGCTATTGGGGTGGCAATATTAGCTAAGGAAGAGGCAAAGAGGAAGGGAGGAACCAATTTTAAGGGGACCTCAATACACAATGTAGATTATAAGGTAAGCGGCTTTGAATGCGATGGTTGTTCCAACGTCTGTGAGGTAGTTGAAATACGGGAGGATGGTGTTCTCCTAGCTAGATACGGGGATAAATGTGGAAAATGGTCCAACTCGGTAGAGCGGGATAATATAAGATTGGCATAACCTTAAGCTTAATGCTTGAGGTTTTTATGTTATAATAGATCTATCTGTTTAAATCTATAAAAAGGGTGATCATATTGTATAAGGAAAGTGCTATTAGAGGATTTCAAAAGGGGGTTAGAACCCTGTGGGGGTTAGCTAAGATAGTGATACCGGTCTATTTCTTAGTGACCTTTCTAGGTTATACCCCCGCATTGGATATGATATCTAGGTTATTTGAACCTGTGATGAATATACTTGGGCTTCCCGGTGAGGCTTCGCTTCCCCTAGTCCTAGGAAATGTTTCAAATATATATGCGGGAGTAGGGGCTATGGCAACCATGACATTAACCATAAAGCAGGCTACAATATTGGCTATTATGCTATCCTTCTCCCATAGTTTACTATTGGAGTCGGCGGTAGCAAACAAGGCCGGAGTAGGATTGGGTTTAGTGGTATCCATAAGGGTGGGACTTGCCCTATTATCTGGAATAATTCTTAATATAATACTATAGGAGGGGAATAGCATGGATTTTATGATGTATTTAAAGGATAGCTTTGTAGGTAGTATGAGCTCCGTATTGACCATGGGAGCAATAATTATTCCCCTTATGGTGGTAATGGAGATACTTAAGGATGCCAAGGTGTTGGAAAAATTATCGGATAGGTTAAATCCCATAGCGAAATTTTTCGGTATGTCGAATGAATCAGTCTTCCCCCTACTTATAGGAACAATATTTGGGCTAGCTTATGGGGCAGGGATAATTATAGATAGTGCGGAGGAGGGCAACCTGAGCAAAAAGGATCTATATGTATTGGTTATATTTTTATTGGCTTGCCACGCAGTCTTTGAAGATACCTTGATATTTGCAGCGGTAGGTGCCAACCTATGGTTATTGTTTACGGTTAGGTTGGTAGTCGCCATAATTATAAGCTATTTTGCAGCTAAGATAATAGATAAAAGGCAGTTGGTTAAAGAGGATTAAAACAAGCACCCATATGGGTGCTTGCTTTAATCCTCATCGTATTCATCATATCCATCTGAATCTTCATCGTCTTCTAAGGATAGAAGTGGGCGAGGTCTTGGTTTGCACGGTATACCAGTACTGGCTTCATCTATCTGCTCTGGGAACAACCTGGGGAAGGTGGTACAGATTGGGGAAACTATTGGAGATAATTCTGGGAATCCTGTCGAAAGAACGCAGAGTTGTACTGGAACTATTATTTTCTTTTCACAGCTTAGGCATAGTGCAATTATAAGATCTCCTATTACCTCACCCGTTTCAGGACATATCCTCAAATCCCTAGCGATGCTATTGGTTGCTAATCTAGTTTCACATGTGGTATTGCAGAATTCGGCAAACCTTGGGAAGAATGCGGAATCGAATACCGATGGTATACATAATTCAAAGAAGTTAGTCAATACTATCGGCTTAGCTTGGGTTCCAACTGGAACATTGGCTTTCAATGTAACGGTACTTCTCCTATTGCGAGAATCCAATACAACTACATCTATTTCAATGGTTACATTACCCGTTATCTTTAACGTTTGGGTACCAAAAACTGGCGTTCCTCTGTTCTCCCTGTCACATTCCTTGGTATCGGCATATACTATTTTCTCGGTCTTAACTCCATCAGGGCCTACCACTTCTATATCGCGGCCTTTTCCATCCCTAAGGAATTGGCCTCCGGAAAGATCTGTATTCGATTTAACGGTTAGGTTACAAGGATCAAATATATTGCAAGGGTTGAAAAACTTCTTACATCTGATATTTAATACCTTCACTATCCTAGAACTAGTTCTCAATTTAGGCCTGAAAACCTGGTTTGTTACGGTACTTATAGCCTGTAGATTGACCAATATAGCATCGTAGACCTTTTGTACAAATACTGGCTCGGATTTTACATTTCTTAATGTACCATCAAATTCACAACCGGTTTCTCCGACGCAGCATTTATCGCTTATACTTAGATTTATTCCATCGGGTTTTATATTGGAATGCATTATAATACTCCTCCTTTCAATGGTCAAAGATTGTGTATCTCATTTACATTATATTCATGGTCATTCCTAGTGTTACAGCTTATAGTAAGAATATTTTAGCTACCAATGCAATATCTATCTATAGAGGTGATCATATGGCCTATTTTAACGATAAACTATGCCTAACAATCGATTCTATGGATCGTATCAATCTATTTAGGAGGATTGATAATCGTATAATGAGGTATCGGATAGGTGGCGATACGGATGATTTCATGGTAAACACGGTGGTTGAAGAAGTCTTTAGGGAATTCAGCGTTACAATTGATGAATGGGATATTATCTACCTAATATATCAGGATATGTCTTTGGATATGATATTGTTACTATTGGATGGCGAAGAAATGCAATCCATAGATTTGACGGAGACACCCATCGGCGAGATCTACTATTTAAATCTAGTTATATGTGAGGAGATACCCAATATATTTTATTTTGTATCGAATCTTAAAAGCGATAAGGAATATCGGTTATATCATCATAGCTATGATGGACAGCATTGGAATACCCATAGGGTGGATGATATAAAGGTGAAGAAGTTACTGAATCCTATGAAGGTATTTAACTTTGGTGGAAAATTGCTCCTTGCCTATTATGATTACAATAGACATGAACAGATATATATGAGGGAGTATGATTGCAATCAAGAAAAATGGGGCAAAAGGATTCAGCTGACGGATGGTGATGAATACAGACTATATATAGATTTGTTATTGAAGGATGATTTACTCCATATGGTCTACTGTCAGCATGTTTGTGGTAATTTAGTGGTAGTATATGAGAGGCTTGTCTATCAAAATGGAAAAATGGAAAGGGATATGATTAAAACTCTATCCAATCCAGAAAACCCTCAACATCCCACCATCATATATAATAATGGAAGGCTCTGGGTGTCTTGGGTTGAATATGATAACATAATGAGCTGTTATAGCGAGGATATGGGAAATACCTGGAGTCCTATTTTCATGTGGAAGGAATCGAAGGGCGTGGATATTGTAAGGTACGAATACCGTGGGAAACAGCCAGATGACACCATACTGGATTACTCCTTCGGCAATATAGGCCAGGAAATAGGCCTTATGGGATTTGGGTCTACCAAAAAAACTATTGAAATACCTTTAAAAACAGGCTACGAAGGATATAAAAAGTGATCTTAATCGTATAATATAATTTTCGGCCTTTGATAGTCCACAT
>JAAYRM010000065.1 GCA_012518745.1 Tissierellia bacterium | reverse complement strand
TCCTCGATCTCTGCATGGCAATATCTGCTTTTCTAATCAAGGTGGCCGCTTCCCTTCCATCATCCGGGTATATCGAAATCCCTATGCTAGCTGTAACCTGAATTTCATTATTATCAATGATGAAGGGAGCACTAAGGTTGTCCAAGATGATATTAATTCTAGCCCTTAGCTCCCTTAGGTCCTCCATTTCCGGCACCAATATGGCAAATTGATCCTTTTCACATCTCGCGACCATATCCCCCGTATATATGCTATCCTTCAGCCTCTGTCCAAACTCCTTCAATATCCCATCTCCGGCAATATAGCCTAGAGCCTCATTGATCTCCCTAAATTCGTTTATATTCAATATAAGGATGCCAAATTTTTGTTTAGCACCCTTGGAATTGGCTTCCCATACCCGATGATCTAGTGAATCCAAAAAATGTCGCCTGTTATATAGTTCAGTTAATGCATCCTTGGTTGCGAGCCATTCCATTCTCTCGTCCTTTGCCTTGATCTCGCTTATATCCGAATACATACAATATGCTCCTACAACCTCCCCCTTTATTATCATGGGAAAGCCCAGTAGCAGCACATCCACCATGCTTCCATCTTTTTTTCGTCTCCTAACCTCCTCTTTTATGAATTTTCCCTCCATTATATGCCTTCTAAAACGATGGGAGGTATTCTGAGATGTATGTTCACAGATGATTTGCGTTAAATCCTTCCTCTTGGTTTCACCTAGGCTGAATTGAAAAAGATCCTCAAACTTCTTATTAATATCCGTGATCTTGAAATCCCTATTCACTATAGCGATGGCCTCCTGTGAATTCTTGAACAAATAATCGAAATGAACCCTGCTAATCATATCATCCCCGGTTGATATAGCTATATCCTTGATATTCATAGTGAGCATTTCATTCCTAGTATATCCATAATACCTACATGCAGCAATATTAACTTCAACAATTTTCCCCGTTCTGGGATCCATAATCACCATAGGGGTATGATTATTGTCAAATAAATCCTCGAATTTACAATTATACTCCCTGGTCTCCATACCTATGATTCTACCCCTTCCCCCTTAGATCTGTTCCATGAAGTCGATTCAAATAACCTAGGCCTAGAATCAGCTGCCCATCTCAACTATAATCGAATGTTCGAGTCCATCATCCACGAGTTCGATATATCCCTTTTCGGTCTCCTCCCCATCTACATATATCCTATCTATACCCTTATGGACTCCCCTTGGATTCCTTATCCTTATATCATAATCGGTGTTCCTATACCTATATTTAATCCCATATTCATCCCAATCCGCTGGTATGCAGGGATCTAATAGTATCTTCCCCCCTTCTATACTAAACCCCAAGATATTTTCTAACCCTACCCTATATAGCCATCCAGAAGAACCCGTATACCATGTCCAACCGCCCCTACCCATATGCTGAGAATTGGTATATACATCAGCCGCCGCCACATAGGGTTCCACCCTATACTTAGCACATTCTATTGAGGAACGTGTGTGATTGATCGGATTGATCATTCTGAATAGCTCATATGCCTTATCTCCATCCCCGATCAAGGCAAATGCCTTTATAAGCCATGCAGCTGCGTGGGTATATTGGCCACCGTTTTCACGTATTCCGGGTACATAGCTCTTTATATAGCCTGGATCCAATTCTAGATCATCGAAGGGCGGGGTCAACAATGCTATTATTCCATCCTCCCTATTTACAAGATACTTTTCCGCAGATTCCAATGCCCTATATGCCCTTTCCCTATCCCCTAAACCGGATATGACTGCCCAGGATTGGGCTATGGAATCTATAGTACATTCATCACTCTCTTTAGAACCTATGGGGGTACCATCGTCAAAGAAAGCCCTCCTATACCATTCCCCATCCCATCCATTATCCTCCAGTCCATCCTTTAATTTTGATATATGTTCATTATACCTATTGCTCCTCCCAAAATCCTCCATTATATTACAAACAGGTATAAAGTCCTTGAGTACGGTAGCTAGGAACCATCCCATCCATACGGATTCACCCTTACCACCATGCCCAATCTTATTCATTCCATCATTCCAATCCCCTCCCCCCATAAGGGGGAGCCCTCTCTCCCCGAGGTTCAGGGATCTGTCTATGGCCCTGATGCAATGTTCGTATACGGTTCCCACATCTTCAGACAAGGTCGGTACCTCATACCTCTCCTGCTCATCATCCCTCAATATGGGGCTCTCTATAAATGGAACCTTCTCCTCCAATATGCTCTCATCCCCGGTTACAGATATATATTTAGCAACCCCTAAGGGTAGCCATAATAGATCATCGGTATATCTGCTCCTAATCCCCTTATGGATATCGCTATCCGGGATTGGATGCCACCAATGTTGTATATCTCCCTCCCTATATTGATGTCTACAGTTTCTTATGATCTGCTTTCTGGTCTTTTCGGGCATATGGTAGACCGCATTTACGGCATCCTGCATCTGATCTCTAGCTCCGAAGGCCCCTCCTACCTGATAGAAGCCCGCCCTTCCCCATATCCTACATGCTATCGTTTGATACATCAACCAACTATTCATGAGATAGTTCATACTATTATCCGGGGTTTCCACTTGAATGGTGGATAATTGTTCATCCCAGAACTCACCCACCCGTTCCAGAGCAGCCCTAGCAGTCTCGGTACTTCTATACTTATCCAATAAGGCCTTACCTTCTTCCAATGTCGCCCCTTCCCCAAGTAGAAACACCACATCCCTCTGTTCATTGGCTGGAATGGTTATTTCGATATTTATGACGCCGCAGGGATTATATCCCATGCCTACGGTATTGGACAGCATATCCCTACGAATTCCCTCGGGGCTCTTATAATCGGGGATGGAGCTCAAGAATTCACTCCTATCCCCGGTATAGGATCTAATCTCTTCAGATGTTCCTATGAACAATGTACTATCTTTAAATTCGCTATTGGTGGAGTTCTTTACCATAAATACCCCATCCTGCATATCCGTCTCGAGGAGGAATTGCGTTTCCTCATCCGTAACCCCCAGCACCGGTCTAATATAATAGTATAATGCTATATCCCTATCCATATCTGTATCATTTTTAAGATCTATCAGGTTTATTTTAACATTATCATCGAGTGAGGCAAATATGGTGAGCTGCTGCTCTATACCCTGACTGTGATTATGGAATTTGGTATATCCCAATCCATGGGTCACTATATAATCGTCCTCATCCCTTATTGGCTCTGGGGTTATGCTCCATATTTCCCCGGTATCCTTATCCACTAGATAGATTATCTCCCCCATCTTATCTACTACGGGATCATTGTACCAAGGGGTTAATTTATTCTCCCTACTGTTCTGTGCCCAGGTAAAACCAGCCCCCAATTCGGTCACTATGAAACCAAATTCCCTATTCGATATCACATTTACCCAGGGCGATGGAGTATTTATACCCTGGCCTAATTTTATTATATATTCCTTCCCATCTTTGGTAAAACCGCCATAGCCATTGAAATAATCTAGATCCAATTCCATTTCCCCTATGGGATATTCAACTGGCGATTTGCTATATCTTCTGTAGAAAACAAACTCATCCGGTTTCTCGTGATGCGGAAACCCCTCCTCGCCCTCTATTATCAATGCGGCCCATTTATATAATAGGGCCCTATCCTCCTCCGATAGGGTGTTTCTATCCCTGATGAATATACCTCCAGATGTATCCATTGTATTGCCCTGTCTTCCATGTACTATCTCCCGTATATTCTCCAATAGGGGTTGGAAGTAGATATTATCATCCTCATTTAATATTACCAGATCCACCTTTATCCCCCGATAGGCCCAGTATTCATGGGCATCTATGATCTTCGTTAAATTCGCCATTCCCTCCATCGATTCGGTAGTAAAGAGTACTATCGGATTATCCCCGGAAATGCCATGTGCCCATAGCCCCTCCCTTCCCTTATCGTTCATGCGGAGTATCTCCTCATATCTGCCCTTGATATTCCCATCTAGATAGAGGATATGGGGTAGCAATTCCCCATAGAGGGTTATATTTGTATGGTTTAGCTTTAAATAATCTATTTCGGTCTGCGATTTGGTCCTAGCAAGATCGATTGCCATCTTTATATTGTCTATGTTCTGAAATTTATTTAGTATCTCTAGGGCCCCGCCTTCGGAATGGCTGAAGGCCGTTATATAATATATACTTACCCTTTCACCTGGTGCAATCCTAATCTTCTTCCCTATGCTCATTATGGGATCTAGTACCACCCCAACGGTATCGGTCAATCCCCTATCTATACCCTCCGGATTCTCTAGGGAATTTCCCCTACCTATGAAATTTCCCCTATTGGTTTCATACCTAAATCCCGTTTCAGCATCATCTTCACATTGAACCATATGGAGTATCCAGGTATCCTCCAGCTCATCCTCCCTCGCCCTCCTATGGGAAAGCAGGCCCCCTCGATCCTCATATGCCCTAGTTCTGATAAATAGATTATTGAATGCAGGATGGGCTAGGTCTGAATCTAAGGTTTCGCCTACTATCTCGAAATAGCTTGTGGATTCAATTAATCTTTCCTCTTCCCCCCTATTGCTCAATCTAATCCTCCGTACCTCCCCCAATTCCTCGGGTAGGAGGAATATATCCATATTGCTCTCGATATCTCCATCCACCCTAGTAAAGCCTGCCTTATAGGTGGAGAATTCTACCTCGTATGCATCCGGTTCCTTATACGTTGGGGCATATGTAGTAGACCATAGTTCCCCATTCATAATATCCTTTATATATATGAACTGGCCATAGGGGCTGGACATATAATCCCTTCTCCACCTATTGATAAATATATCATCCACCTTGGAAAATCCCTCACCTCTATTGTTGATCATGGTGGTATATGGCCCGGATGATAGTAGATGTGCCTTTATATCCCCTAGAGCATCCTTAGAATATACCCGCTTGGATGCCTCTTCCTTCCCGCCCTGTTCCACCTGGGTTTCCTTGAAATCTTCCTTCTCCCTAGATATGATGGGGCCTAACGGGATCCTTTCCTGCAATAGAAATTCTCCACATTTCATCTGAGGATCCCTATGGAATCTATCCACCAATATATCATCATTGAGGAAATTGTTGATTGCCGTAAATATCATCCCCTGATGATGGCTCATATAGCTCTTCACTATCCCCTTATCCAGATGGCCAGGGAGCCTATTCTTCGTATAATCGAGTGCTTCGTAGAACCCATATCTCCCCTCTAAACCCTCATCCTTCAACCTTCGGATGTTTTTCAATACCCCCGCATGGTCAAATTTCAATGCGAGGAATGTTGAATATGGCGATATTACTAGCTCATCCTTCAGGCCCCTTTGAAATCCTAAAGCGGGCACCCCAAAGGCCCTATACTGATAGTTCAATCGATTATCGAAGGCAAAAAACCCCGATTCCGAGATCCCCCAAGGTATATCATGTCTATTACCATAGTCTTTTTGAAGCTCCAGTGATGTATTATAGCTTTCATCCAACAAGGTGTTTCTATAGTTCCTCAAGGTTAGGGATGGCATCATATATTCGAACATGGTTCCCGACCAGGAGCTCAAACCCACCCGGTTGTTTTCCGTTATAAGGGCCCTGCCTAAGCGCCTCCAATGTCGAACGGGCACCTCCCCCCTGCATATAGCTATATAGGATGCAGTTCTAGCCTCCGATGCCAATAGGTCGTAGTGGACATTCAATTCCGCATCCTCCTCTACATTGAATCCTATATAGAATAAATCCTTCTCATAGTCGTATAGGGGTTCAAAATTCATATCATCGATTATATCGGTAATTCTAATTATCAGTTCCTCTATTCTAGGGGATAGTTCTCCATCATATTGTCCATCCGATTCGGAATCTAGATGCTCCCTTAACCCCTCCCTGAGCACTACTAAATAGGATAGGAAATTCCCACTATCCACCGTCGATACGAATACCGGTTTTAAGGGCTCAAGGGTTTCGGTATCATACCAATTGAATATATGCCCCTGCCATTTTTGCATCTTCTCCACGGTTCCTAGGGTTAAATCTATAGAATCCACCATCTCGGCCATATCTATAAATTTTAAATCCCTGGCGGATAATATGGATAGGAGGTAGAGCCCTATATTGGTCGGAGAGGTCCTATTAGCCGTTCCATTATAGGGATATTCCTGAAAATTATCCGGGGGTAAATAATTGTTTTTGGCATCTGTAAAGGTCCTATGATAATCCCAGGTCTTCTTGCCGATATCCAAAAGCAATTCCAAATCCCCGCCATCTATATCCAAGGTTTCCTCATCGGCCTTGCTGATCTCATATGCTGCCACCGGCCCTAGTAACCATAATAATGCCACTATCGCGGCAATTATCATATGATGAGGCATGAGCATATATGTAAGGGTTACTAGCAGTACTGCACTTATTATATTCGCCTTCATCATGATGCAATAGCTCAGAAAACTATTATCTAGCTGTCGCTCCATATCGAACGCCGTCGTCCATTGCAATAGGTTCCTCTTGGAAATAAATACCCTATATATCGTCCTAGTCACGGCATCCAGCATCATTATTCCCTTATAGGGGAGGAATATAAACTCCAATATCCCCTGATATATATAGGCCCTATATCCCAATATGACATTGCCATTCAATTTCATCCTCTGAATCCTAAACCTTCTATATAATACGAATTCGGCTGCCATAATTATGGTGGGCAATAGCAATCCTATCAATATAATGCCGAGCCATAGAAGTATATTGCCCGGAAAAAACGCTATTGCTAGGAATGTGGCTATAAACAGCGATGGGGATAATAGGCTTCTCCTCATATTATCTACAATCTTCCACTTCGATAGGGATGATATGGATCTGCCGTGTTCCCCAGCTAACCACCTGATTAATTGCCAATCCCCCCTAACCCACCTATGTTTTCTCATGATATAGGAGCTGTATTTTTCCGGATAGCCATCGATTAGCTGGATGTCGGTGGCCAAACCAACCCTTATATAGCTCCCCTCTAAGAGATCATGGCTTAGAACCATGTTTTCGGGTATGGAATGATTTAGGCAATTTCGAAATACCTCTACATCGTATATTCCCTTGCCTGTAAAAATTCCCTCTCCGAATAGATCCTGATAGATATCGGACACTGCCATACTATATGGATCTATCCCACCTGCCCCTGCAAATATCCTAGTGAAGGGGGATTTATTGCTGCTCTCAATATCCATGGCTATCCTAGGCTGAATCAATCCATAGCCTTCGATTACCACATTTCTTTCCTCATCTATTACTGCATTGTTTAATGGATGCGATATAGCCCCTATTAACCTACTCGCCTCGCCTATTGGTAATTTGGTATCCGCATCCAATGTTATAACGTATTTTATATTGCCCTGTAGGTTGGCGATATCCCCCGAGATTATATCGAAGCTTGTATTCCCTTCCCCGGATATGAGGTTATTGAATTCTACCAATGCCCCCCTCTTCCTCTCCCATCCCATCCATTTCTG
The DNA here is from genome assembly GCA_012518745.1 of Tissierellia bacterium. Taxonomy (GTDB): domain Bacteria; phylum Bacillota; class Clostridia; order Tissierellales; family Tepidimicrobiaceae; genus DUNJ01. Next base: position 6,846 of record JAAYRM010000065.1, on the reverse strand, counting down.
CTGGGTATCGGAATATACCCTACTCCTATGGAAGAAGTAAAATATATCTTCCCCTTGGGAATACCTATTATTCAGGTCCTTGATCGCCTCCAGACCCCTATCAACTATAGCATCATCTCCCTCGGCTACCTCCGCATCGCCATCCTTGAAATCGCCCACTATTCCAAAATATATATTATCCCTTCTATTGGATAGATAATGGGTTTCTAGATGTTCGGCCAGCTCCTTCACCCTTTCCTCATTGGGTAAAAGGGTGGGAATAACCACAAAGGTGGCACAATCCTCGGGAACTCGATCTTGGAAATCCATCTTGGGGATTAATTTGGGGTTGAATTTTTTAGAATATATATAGTTGGCCAGATTGACCGTGATGCTCTTTATGGGAATATACATCGCAAAGAGGGCTGCGATACCCCAATAGATATTACCCTTCATATAAGCATATACCCCAAGCAAGAGTGTTAGAAATATTGAAGGTATGATTATGGGCATATAGTAATAGCTATACCGGGACAAATACATATTATCCCTATATTGCGTGCCCCCGAAGGCCTGAAATAAATCCTCCCTGCCATCATCCAATAGGTAATAGCCCACATGGGCTCTCTTATCCTTGCTACCCCTATCCGATTCTAACCTAGCTAGCTCCAATGCCTTCTTGGATACCAGAATCTCCTGTACATCTAGATCATCTGCCAACCTTTGAATTCTATGCCTATAATAATTCTTGGATTCAGAATCCATCCTTTCATATATATCTATGGGATCCTGATTCAATATCCTTTCCACTATGCATATGGAATCGAATATATTCTTCCAATTGAATGAGGATATATTCCTTAGGGATGTAATACCGTATCCCAAGGATATTTTATTCTTGGATTGTAGGGTATATTCCCTCTCGAGGATATCCTTTATGCTCCTATCGGAATATTCCAATCTCTCGTCCATATGTTCAATGATTAGCTTGAAATCCTCCTTGTCCTCCCTAATCCTCCTAGTAAGCCTTTCCAACCCCGTGGATGATATGCTGTATATATCCTCGAGCATATTCTCTATATCCTCTTCATCGGATATATCCATTCCATCTATCCATGCCCAGGTCGTATATATATCCATTAGATTGGTGGCGATCCTTTCGATATATTCTATAGAGCTCAATATTAGGAAATCGGAAAGCCGTGCTATCTCCTCTAGGGATAGCACCTCCTCTATTTGGAAGTTATTTATAAATTCTATAATATTATCCTCTGTGATATTGCCCGTGGCATTTGTTACCAGTTCCGAGGCCAATATGTATATCCTCGGCTTGCCCTTGAATACCCCATCATCTATTACATTCAATACCACCCTTTTTTCCCTCTTGATATCATCCCTTAGGCCCCTATATATCAATTGAATTAGATAGAAATTGTCCAATATCCAATCCGTACCCCTAGGCAGGGCTTCCCCTTTGGATACCTCCCTATTGAATTTTAAATATATATTCTCTATCTCCTTAAAACTATTATCCAGCCTACGTAGTAAAAATTTCTTCATATCGCTTTTCCTATGGGCCCTATATATATCCTCTATCCTCTCCCGCCCTTTAAATCTATCTAGATTCATTCCCCACATAAGTTCAGTCCATCCTTTCATATATGATGATAATCGATTAATCCCCTAGCAATTCCTTAATCTTTCCATCATATTGCATCCATAGTTCTTCCGCATATTCCTCGCTATATCCCTCTACAAACAGATTGACCTTGGGCTTTTCCTCGTCCGGTATTATCAAGGTCCAGCCCCTATCATCCTCAAACCTTACACCTTCCTTCAATTCCCCATCCGCACTCCCGTCTTCCGCTAATCTTCTGATTACCTTCCCCTTATCATTCCAATTACATGGAATTTCCTTCTTCAGATAAAAGTATTCTGGGAGCTCCTGTATCAATTGGTTTAAGGTTATATCATTTCCTATAAGATAGTCAATTATCCGTCCAACCGCCCATATCCCATCAAAATTCAATATGTATTGGAAATCCAGCTGATTCTTGATTATGGTTTCGATGACGCTAGAAATATGGGATTTGCTATAGATGGTATTGCCCCGATATCTATGGGTTAACTCCTCCATAATCCTTGGGAAATTATATGGGATTACAACATACTCTATCTCCCCTTCCCTGAGGGCTATCAATATGGATAATAGATAGTATTTCTCATCCTTTAGGATATTGAAACCATCCGTTAACACCACCTTTTCCCCATCCTGATCGTATAGGATGCCAAGGTCTGCTGAATCATCCAATACTATATTCTTGATATCCATGGATCTAAATTCACCCCAATGGGGAAGAGCCTTGACTTGACATCCCAGGTCCACCAGATATCTCTCTGCCAGGCTGGATATGTTCTTTGATGGAGATGCTATCACCAACCTGGGCCTCTGGCTTCTGATATCGTCCATATTCTCTATGTTTTCCATGCCCGATTTTAAGTATATGGTTGCAAAATTATATATGTTTATTACATCTTTAACCTGGTCTCCCGTACAGCGCTTAAAATCTTCCGATATAAATATATTTTCGATCTTCCTCTCCATATCCCTATCTATATTTGCACCTCTGCCGTTGATAAATTCAATATATACCATATCCTTCCGGGAATTATCCGTGCTTATATGAATTCCTCCATCCGCCTTAAAATGTACTACCCCAAATCTACACATGGGAATGGTGCTATCCTTGATGTCCACCACCTCGGATCCGGTGGATAGGATGCCCGATATTATGGAATTCTTTAAGGATTTTGATAGATTATGTTCATCATCGGATACCACATAGGTTCCCCTATCATCTATGGCGGATGCGAGGGATGTTCCCAGCTTAACCGCTACCCCCGGGGTTATAGTTTCGTTGAATAGTCCCGATATATTCCTATACCCAAATAAATTGCTAGTGGCCCTCTGTTCCCATATAAGATTATCCTTGACTTCTGTATCCTCCCCTATGGTCTTATACGGCCATACCTTAATATTGGGCCCTATAGTAACCCCAGAATGGATCCTAGAATACGCGCCAATAGCTACACCCTCGAATATCCTGCTCCGTTCACCTATCCATATATCATTGCAGATAGCAGATTTTCTAATCTCACAATTGCTGGATATATTGACATCATCCCATATGATGCTCCTCTTTATGGAGGCCCCCCCTCCTATGATGCAATTATTTCCTATTACCGTATAGGGTTCTATCCTCGCCTCGGCCTCTATGATAGTATTTTCGCCTATATATATGGGGGGAATTATCTCAGCACCCTCTTCAATGATGCTCCCCCTGCCTATCCATAATCCCTTCTGTCCACTATCCCCCAATAGGTAATGCTTATCATCATTGGATAGCACATCCATATGGGTCCCTATATATGTATTTAAATCCCCTATATCGCACCAATATTCCTCCGTAATATATCCGTACATGGGTACTCCATCCTCCAACAACCTTGGGAATAGATCCCTACTAAAATCGAAGTTTTCACCATGTTCATAGTAATCCAGAACCTCCGGCTCTAAGATATAGATGCCCGTATTTATGGTATCGCTAAAAACCTCACCCCAACTCGGCTTTTCTAGGAACCTTGTTATTCTTCCATCCCCATCTGTTATTACAACGCCATATTCCAATGGTATGGGCTCCCTCTTTAGTACCAAGGTGGCCTTTGAATCCTTTTTCCTATGAAAATCCAACGCGCTTTCAAGATCTATATCCGTAAAGGCATCCCCGCTTATTACTATAAATGTATTATCCAAGAATTTATATGCATTCTTAACGCTTCCCCCTGTACCTAGGGGTTTATCCTCTATGTAATATTTAATATTCGCACCGAAGCCGGAGCCATCCCCAAAATAGTCCATTATCATATCGGGTAGGTAGTATAGTGTAACGGCTATATCCTCTATTCCATACCTCTTTAATAACTCCACCCCGTATTCCATCACCGGTTTATTAAACATGGGCACCATGGGTTTAGGCAAGTTACAAGTTAAGGGCCTAAGCCGAGTGCCCATACCTCCTGACATAATTACGCCTTTAATAGTAATCACTCCCTTTTCCAAATACATGTATATGAATATGTTGCCAGCTTTCCCATAGTTTTATACATAAAATGGCCCTTCACCTCTATACCTAGCATAGAAATGAAGGGCCATTATCCCCTATTCAATCGATTTAACCCTATCGGTGGTTATCTCCTCCATCAGCTCGATCTTTTTTATAGATGATTCCCTATCTTCCCCCCTCGAATACATATATATCTTAAACTTCGGTTCGGTCCCTGATGGCCTTATAGCATACCACGAGCCATCATCGAATATATATTTCAGAACATTGGATTTGGGATTTCCGGTCTCATCATTTAGATAATCTATAGCCGTATTGAGATTCATATCCCCTATCCGCGCTATGGGTTCCTCCCTAAACGAGTCCATAATCCTTTGGATCCTCTGACTACCCTCTACCCCCTCCAATGTTATGGATATCAACTTTTCAAAATAGTATCCATAACGTTTATATATATTTTCAAGTATATCCAACAGGGTTTTACCCCGCTTCTTGTAATAGGCTGCCATTTCGGCTATAAGCATGGATGATATAACGGCATCCGTATCCCTCACTATGGTATCGTATACATATCCTATGCTCTCTTCATATCCGAATATGAAGGTATTTTCCCCGGTCCTATCGAATTCATTAGCCTTACCGCATATGTGCTTGAAGCCGGTCAATGTCTCTAGGGTCTCTACCCCATAATGATCCCCAATCGCTCTGCTTAGGTCCCCCGTGACTATACTCTTTACTATAACGCCATTCCTTGGTATAGTACCAGCCCTTTCCCTAGAGGATAATATATATTCCACCAGCAAGGCCCCAGTTTGATTTCCATTTAAGAATACATATTCCCCTCGCCCATCCCTTACCATGCAGGCCACCCTATCGCAATCTGGATCGGTGGCTATCAATATATCTCCGTCCTTTTCTACACCCAATCCTTTAGCATAATCGAATGCCTTTACATCCTCCGGATTGGGGTATCCAACGGTGGTAAAATCCGGATCAGGATTCCGCTGCTCTGGCACTATAAATACATTATCGAATCCCATCTCCTCTAGTATTCGACTTACCAACTCATTTCCCGTGCCGTTTAAGGGAGTATATACTATCCGAATATCCCTGTCGATGTCCTCGTTGAGGGCGCGCTTTTTTATCTCCCCTATGTACTCGTCATCCAGTTCATCATCTATGTAGTTTATAAGCCCTGAATCCAGGGCCTCTTCCATATCCATCAATTCTATATCGGAAAAATCGGATATATTATCTATATAGCCCAATATTTCATAGGCCATATCATCCAGTATCTGTGAGCCCTCCTCCCAATATACCTTATAGCCATTGTAGTCCCTCGGGTTATGGCTGGCCGTTACTACTATTCCCGAGATCGTATTCAACCGTCTTATGGCATAGGATAGAAGTGGAGTTGGCCTTATATCCTCAAATAGGTATACCTTTATTCCATTGGCAGCCAATACCCTAGCCGATATTTCCGAAAACTCCTTGGAATAATGCCTTACATCGTAGGCTATAGCTACACCCCTTCCCATGGCCTCCTCTCCCCTATTGATTATGGCCTCTGCTAACCCCTGTGTGGCCCGGGATACGGTATATCTATTCATCCTATTGGTACCTGCACCAATCTTTCCCCTCAAACCCGCAGTGCCAAAGGATAGACTGGTATGAAATCGATCCTCTATCTCCTCTTCATTTCCCCTTATGGACTCCAACTCCCTTCTAGTAGCCTCGTCGAAGTATTTATTTTTGAGCCATTCATCATATATCTCTAAAAAATCCATCTGATGACCTCCTAATATATTTTCCCGCGTAAAAACTCCAATGCATTTTTTACTTGGAGTAGCACCCCAATTGCTAGAGCATCCTCATCTATGTCAAAATCGGGGGTATGGCCCCCTTGCACTATCCCCTTATCCCTATTACCTGAACCCAGATGGAAAAACGCCGAGGGCCTCGCCTCAGTAAAATAGGAAAAATCCTCTACCCCGAAACTAGGATGGGGCATCTCGTATATGCCTTTAGGTCCCAATACCTCTAGACCATTCTTTTTGACTATATCCACCATACCATTATGATTTATCAGGGCTGGATAACCCTCCATCCATATGAGCTCCCCCTCTCCTCCCATGGATTGGGGCAATTCTTCCACTATGCTTTTGATATTAGAGAATACCAATTCCCTTGTATCGCTGTCTAGGGTTCTGACTATCCCCTCCATCTTCACCCTATTGGATACCACATTCCTAGCATGCCCTCCCCTTATGGTGCCTATGGTTAGCACAGCGGATGTTCTTGGGTCTACATTCCTACTGATTATGGTCTGCAATGCCGCTATCACCTGGTTTGCTATGGCAATTGCATCTATTCCATCCTGTGGATAGGCACCATGGCTATTCCTGCCACGAATTATTATATCTATGATATCGGAGGCAGCCTTCATCTGCCCATACCTAACCCCTATCCGCCCCTTTTCTAGGCTATTATCCATATGGAGGCCAAATACTCCATCTACATGGGGTGAATCCAACGCCCCCGCCTCGATCATAGGCTGAGCTCCCCCCAATGTCTCCTCGGCGGGTTGAAATATCAACCTTATATTTCCATCTATTTCATCCTTCAAATCGTTCAACACCTTAGCGGCCCCTAGTAAGATAGCCATATGGGCATCATGTCCACATGAATGCATTTTTCCATCTACGCTAGATCTATATGGAACATCCTTCTCATCCGTCATGGG
>JAAYRM010000064.1 GCA_012518745.1 Tissierellia bacterium | reverse complement strand
TATCTTCAACTTCGCTATATAGCCTATCTATTATCAATTTCTATCCCCCCATCGTACTTTATATCCCCTTTCCTTATGGTGGCAATTACTTCCCCATAGAACCTCTTGCCATTAAAGGGTGTGTTCTTCCCCTTGGATACGAATTCATCCCCATTAACTTCAATCTCCTTGTTCAGATCTACGAGGACTATATCCCCATCGTATCCTCTCTCTATCCTTCCCTTATTTACACCCATCAACCTTCCAGGGGTGCCGGACATAAGCTGGGATAATCGAGTTAAGGGAATCTGCCCAAACCTGACCAATGTGGTATAGCATATGGGAAAGGCCGTCTCTATGCCTGAAATTCCAGGGGCACCATCAGCCTTATCCTCTTCGGAATGGGGGGCATGATCCGTCGCTATGATATCCACAGTTCCATCCACTATCCCATGTATGAGCGCCCCTACATCATCCATGCTCCTTATTGGGGGGTTTACCCTATAGTCGCTATCGTGTAGGGATATATGATGAGGGGTTACTTCGCAGGTAACGTTTACCCCATCTCTCTTGGCTCTCCTTATCCCCTCAATCGCTTCCTTGGTGCTTACATGTGCCAGATGCAATCGAGCCTCGGTCAATTTGGATAGGTATATATCCCTGAAGGTCATGATGTTTTCCGATAACCGGGCGTCCTCTTCAACTATCTCCGCATCTTCCTCATGTGCTATTATGATCAAATCCAGCTCATCAGCCTTGATCATGGCCTTGTACATTATGTAATTGGATTGGACCCCCTTGCCGTCATCGGATATAAATTTCACCCTATCATCTAGACCGTCCAGGTGTTTCAATGTCTTGCCATCAAAATTTTCGGTTATGGAAACCGTCTGATGTATATCTATTAAATCCAATTCCGCAGATCTATCTAATACATAATTTACTATATCCATATTGCTACATATAGGGTCGGTATTACCCATAAGGTTCACCAGGGTATACCCTCCCCTCAATGCCGCCTTGCTTCCCGTATATATATCCTCCTTATATGTATGTCCCGGTTCCCTAAAATGGACATGCATATCTATAAATGAGGGCAATGCCACCAGATTATTACCTTCTATGGTCTTGCAATTGTAGTGCAGGTTCTCCCCATAGTCTTCAATTCGGCCATCCTTGATATAGATATCCCCCTGCATATCCTTTGTTTCGTCGACCATTCTAATATTCCTGATTAAAACCTCCACCTCTATCCCTCCCAAGAATATATTTGATCACAGTACTCACATTTATATACCCCATCCTTCTCATCCATTAACACAAATTTATGAACTATATTCCTCTCCATGGATGTTACACATCTTGGATTCTTGCATTCGATTATTCCCTCAACCCTCCTAGGTAGGGAGAGGTTGATTTTTTCAACGATCTTTTCGCCCTCGATTATATTTACCGTTATATTAGGATCTATAAAGCCTAGCATAGCTAAATCCAAATCGATTTTATTTTCAATCTTGATTAAATCCTTCTTCCCAAGTTTTTTACTGGGTGCATTTATTATAAGGGCTACTGTAAAATCGGCCTTATCCAAGTCCAAATATTTAAATATACTGAATCCAGCACCTGCACGTATATGGTCTATCACTATTCCCTTAGAGATACTATCTATATATAGCATTATGCCACCCCCAATAGCTTTGCAATTAGCGCCATCCTTACATACATCCCGTATTTAAGCTGATCGAAATAACAGGCCCTTGGGTCCTCATCTATTTCATAGCTGATTTCATTCACCCTTGGAAATGGATGGAGTATGGATAGATCGTCTTTCGCCAATTTTAGCTTTTCCTTGTCTAAGATATAGCTATCCTTCAGCCTTATATAATCTGCCTCATTGAAGAATCTTTCCTTCTGCACCCTCGTCATATATAGTATATCCAATGAATCGATTACATCTTCCAATCTCTCTACTTCTGTAAATGGTATATCCTTATTGGCGAGAATTTCAGTTCTTATATATTCTGGTATTTGCAATTCATTAGGAGATATTAATAAGAATTTCACGTTTTCATATCTAGACATTGCCTTTATTAGGGAATGGACCGTACGACCAAACTTCAGGTCCCCACATAGGCCAATGGTTAAATTTGAAAGTTTCCCCTTCACCTCTTTTATAGTGAAGAGATCTGTTAGCATTTGGGTTGGATGCTGGTGACCTCCGTCTCCCGCATTGATGATAGGTATTGGTGAATAGTAGGATGCATATTTAGGTGCCCCTTCTTTTGGATGCCTCATAGCGATTATATCAACATAGGAGGCTACAGTTCTTATGGTATCGGGGATGCTTTCGCCCTTCATAACCGAGCTAGATCCCGGCTCTGCGAAACCGATTACCCTTCCCCCTAGTCTAATCATAGCCGCCTCAAAACTAAATCTTGTCCTTGTACTGGGTTCATAGAATAGGGTTCCCAATATCTGCCCATTGCATACGTCCTTAAATTTCGCCTGATTATTTAGCATGTCCTCTGCCAATTCCAAGATGCTCCCCAATTCCTCTATGGAAAAATCCTCGGGATCTATAAGATGTTTTCCCTGCAACATATTCCCAGCCTCCTTTTAATTTCTCCAGATACAATTAAAGGTTTGCGTAAAAAAAACCTTCCATTAGGAAGGCATAAGTATCCTATATACGCTACGTCCTCCCCCCGAATCCTTTGGTTCGGATTTAAGGTTCTCGATATCTATATAAAGGTAACATACCGGATAGGCAATGTCAACAAATAAACGTCGGATTTCCGTAGCTTTATGCAACAATTAATATCAGGAACACTATGATGCTGCATATCGATGTAATGCCCAGGGCTATGGGAAGCGTTTTGCGCAATACCGAGCCCTCTTGACCCAAGATTCCCGCTGTAGTGGCTCCCAATATAGTGCTACCCGGTGCGATGAGGTTCCCGATAGCCCCACCTGCAGTTTGCGCTCCTAGGATAGCAGCCTCATTTAATTCCAATATCCTTGCAGTTGTCTGTTGAAATTCACCAAAGAGAATATTGGAGGACATATTACTGCTCGTTACAAATGTTCCCAAAAGTCCTATAAATGGCGATAAGGCCGAATAGTACTTGCCAAATACCTTAGCTGTTCCCGCAGCTAATACCGCCGTCTGCCCAGTACTACTCATGATCCTTGACATCATCAATAGTCCTACAATAGCGATGGTAGAGGGAGCAGTTTTCCTAATAATTCTAACGCCTATCCTTCTACCGCCTCCCTCGCCTATATATCCCCTTCTATAGAAATAATAGTAGCCCAATAATCCGGCTATCAGCAAGAATGTTCCCGCATGGGTCAAGGGGCTCAAAGGCAGATATAGATCGGTTGAAGGGTTTATTATGCCATATCCAGTTGCCGTCATAGGGAAAGCAAATCCTATCCTCCAGCTTCCTAGGATCCGATTCAAGGGAGCTACCAATAATATCAGCAGCGTAATACCAGTTAAGGCATAATAGGGTAGAAAGGCCTCATGAAAGGTGATATCGGAATGCTCCTCTATCCCTCTGTCCCGTATCCTTCTATCCATCATATCACTATTTTCTATAGCCCATCTCTCCCTGTACAATTTGCTTCTTCCTATTAAAGATACCATCCCCAATGCAATACAGGTGGATAGAAAAGCTGCCAGGGTCTGATTGAATTGGCTCAGGATCATCTGTCCCCCGCCATGTATGATAGAGATGAAGATTACTGCAGGCAATCCCCTCCTCAAGCCCTTGCCCCCTCCGTAAAACCAGCAGATAGCTGCTCCCGCTATGAAGTTGATGAGCCATATGAGCCCGGTTGCCCAAATGGCTATATTATTAGCCATAGTTGTCCCTACAAAGCCAGTTTGTAGCATTAAGGATTGCCATGCAACGGCCAAGGTGCCAAAGGTTCCCGCCCAAGCATGTCCTAATAGAGGTATTATTACTGCCCAAATCGGCCTTACCCCTATCCCGATAAGTAGAGGTACCCCTATAGCTATGGGCACTCCAAAACCCGTGATGCCCTGCAGAAAGCTTACGAATACCCATCCTATAGATAATATCTGTAATAATTCGTTGGCGGTAAATGCTTGCATGCCCTTACGAAAGACCTCAAAGGCCTTAGCCTCATCTGTAACCTCGTAGATCAAAATAGCTGGCCATATTATAATAAGAATGGTGAAGGCATTCCAAATCCCCTTCGCACCCTCTAACGCTATCATATGCCAGTTAGCCCTATAGGAAATTATTGCAACCGATATAGCGACAAACAATCCTATCGGAGCCGCCTTCGCCGCTCCCCATTGAAACCTGAGCATCAGTAATAGGAGAATTGCTATTGGCAATGAAGCCATAATCCACATGAATAAACTGACCGGTGGATTCATATCTATCACCCCATTTATTAAATTCCGTCATTCCTACCCTTCCATCATTCCTATTCTATGTATAGTAATATATTATCATACTTGTCCAATATTTATATATACCGATAAGGCATCGGATAGTGAAAAACATGCCCGATGCCCATCTCTATTACATATTACCCCCGGTCAACCCGGATTTCACCTGCTGTATATCGTTGGAATCCGCAGCAGGTGCCGGTACATAATATCCTTTTTGCTCAGCCATTTGAAATAATTGATATTGGAATTGTTCAGCTTCATTCCTCAGCTGTTGCAGGGTGCTTCTAAGTTGTTGATTTGCACATTCAGTAACGGCCTTGGTATAGCTGTCTATACTTGCCTTAGTTCCTGCTAGGGCATCACTTACCATATCCTTCTCTTGCATCTTCTCTCCTCCTATTTCAATGAATTGATAAAGCTTGTAACCGTCGTTTGGGCATCCTGGGATGATTGTTTAAATAGCTGCTTTAATTGTGGATCCTGACATTGGTTAGAATAAAAATCGAATTTAGTCACCATGGTCTGATGACTCCCAATTATTTCCCTTAGGTTCTGAAGCTCCAATTGATTAATACTGCCCATATTGATAGAATTTTTAAGGGGCATGAAATTTCTCCTTTCGTAGGTTTATTTAAAATCCTTTATTCTATTTTGGCTCCCAATAGATTAGTTTATTCATGGAAAGGTTTCATGAATATATATGTAAGAAATAGGCATAAACAAAATAAATCTTTAATAAAATATTAGAAACGTAGGTTGACAAAGTGAACTACTAGGTATAAAATATCTATCAAACGTATAAATAATATGCTCTTATCAAGAGTGGT
>JAAYRM010000063.1 GCA_012518745.1 Tissierellia bacterium | reverse complement strand
TGTAGGCAGTTCTATACCATGCTGAATGCAGGTATTGGCGTAATAAATTGCTTGCAGATATTAGAAACCCAGACGGAGAATAGGACCTTTAAGGATACAATATCCTCGGTATATGAGGATGTACAGAAGGGCATGACCCTATCTGAAAGCATGAATAGATATGATAAGGTCTTCCCAGCCTTATTGACCAATATGGTTGAAGTGGGGGAGACCAGTGGTACATTGGATATAATTATGGAGAGGATGGCAGTCCATTATGAGAAGGAGAATAAAATAGAGAATAAGGTAAAGTCGGCCTTCATATATCCAGCCGTACTCGGCGCTGTATCCATTGCGGTGGTGATCTTTCTATTGATAGTCGTGATGCCCTCGTTTATAGGAATGTTCGGGAGCAGTGATGCAGTTTTACCCATGCCTACCATGATTTTATTGGCGATGAGCAATTGGCTGAAGGATTACTGGTATTTATTTATCGGCATCATATTTGGCATAATTATAGCTATAAAGATATTTGGGACAACCCCTAATGGAAGAATGCTCTATGATAGCATCAAATTAAGGATACCTATATTCGATAGGATGAATATCAATATCATTACATCCAGATTTACAAGGACCATGTCCACATTGCTTTCAAGCGGTATTTCATTATTGCGGGCTATGGATGTGGTATCCAAGATATTGGGAAATGAAGTGGTATCCAAAAGGCTGGATACTGCCAAGGAGGATATTAGGAAGGGGATCCCTATGTCAAGGGCCATAGAGGCCATGGCTATATTTCCACCTATGGTCAGCTCCATGATAAGCATTGGAGAGGAATCGGGTGCAATTGACGATATACTCAATAAAACCGCTGATTTCTACGATGAAGAGGTGGATACCTCAATTCAGAGGATGACAACTCTATTAGAGCCCATGCTCATAGTAGTTATGGCGATAATGATAGGTTTCATAGTTATATCCATAGCGATACCTATGTTTGATATGGTAAGTACCGCTCAAATGTAAGCGGTTAATTTATAAAAACAAAAATAAAGGAGGAGATTATATGATTAAATGGATTGGTAAAAAGTTAAAAGATGATAACCGAGGTTTTACGCTAATCGAGCTAGTAGTAGTTATAGCGATACTTGCAATTCTAGCAGCAATCGCAATACCAAGGTATCAAGCATCAAGGAAGAGGGCAGCAATTTCAGCCCATAATGCTAATGTAAGGACAATAGAAGGTGCAGCAAATATGTATATAGCTGATAATGAAGATTCTGATGTAACTAGTGAGGAGATAAACGGGGGGGACAGTGATCCTTTGAAAGATTATTTACAAGACCCACCCGTAGTACCTAAGGGTACAGGTGATAGCAATGTAGAGGAAAAAGAGGGAGAGTTTTATACAGTTGAAATAACAGATGGTGAAATAACTGTTATACCTGAAAAAGTGTCTGATGAACCAGGTTCCGAGGAGAGCTAAACCAACCACCAACCAATAACCAACAAAGGAGGCTATAATGACAATACTTACATTCCTACTA
>JAAYRM010000062.1 GCA_012518745.1 Tissierellia bacterium | reverse complement strand
TTTTGGACCAGTATTATTTTAGCAATTATAGCGGGGATAGTTGGAATTTTATTTTCAGCCGGGGGTCTCGGTGGGGCTGCTATTAGTGTAATGGAGGGCAGTTCTATGGATATGTCTGATTTCCTTATAATCGGATACAACCTGCTACCTTCTGTATTGTTTTTTACCGGCCTAGCTGCCTTAATACTCGGATGGGTGCCTAGGTTGGGCAAGGTGATATATATATACTTAACATATTCCTTTTTCCTAAACTATTTTAAGGAGATGCTAAACCTGCCACAAGTACTTTTAAGGACAACACCCCAACATTGGATTCCAAATATGCCAATGGAAGCTTTCGATACTGGATCGTTTATCATAATGACTGGGACCAGCATAATTTTGATGATAATAGGTTATCTGGGATATAGCAGGCGAGATATGATTGAAGGAGCCTAGTCCTCTTTATTTTCTGTAGCTGAATATATAACGGGGTTGGAATAATAATCCATTAAAGGGCCAAAATATAACTATCAGTATATAGATGATAGGATGTGTTCATATGAAAAGGATTACGGCATTAATCATCCTAATTATTATTTGCCTAGGATTATATATAACAAACCCAACAAGGGATAATTTCAAGATATTTGTGGAGGAGAATTTCAGAAGGGAATTGGCGGATGACAATGGGTTGACAAGGTTTGTATCCGGTACCATAGCCTCCATGACGGGGAAATTAGCCTCCACCATATCAACCCGGGAAGATTATTACCTATTCAGCATATATTCATTGAAGATAAGGGATGAGGAGATGAAATTCATAGGGGTGTTTAATAGATTTTTACCTATCCAGGGATTCTAAGAATATAGCTTGAATCCTGCAATCCAATTGACTTCAATTAATTGGCAATATAGAATGAAGTTGACGAGGATAACATACGAGGGAATCCGATACGATGGATATTTTGAGGATAGGAGATATGTTTATAAGATTTAGTGGATTAGGCAAGGTGATCATATGAGGAGGATACAATATAATAAGCTGGTAAGGATATTAAGGCAAGGGCGGTATCAGGTTCCTTGAGGGATTCCACAAGGAAGGATATCCTACACGAATATGAACATGGTGATATGGATGTGCTATGTGCCTGCGATCTATTAAACGAAGGCTGGGATAGCCCCAAGACAGAGATATTATTTATGGCAAGGCCTACGATGTCCAAGACCCTATATATGCAACAACTGGGAAGGGGTATGCGGCTATATAAGGGAAGGAAGGATTGAGCCAGATTTAGAGGTGCCTATGGGAAACAACCAGAGCTTTAAATACTTTAAAGAAGAAAATGTAATAGGGTATGCAAAAGAATTTGGATGGGAGCTAATAACCCCTGCCAATATGAAGGATAAGTTTATGGAAATGATAGACATAATGGATATGAGCTATTCCTACAAACCCGTTTTATTAAAGGCCATATTGGAACATATGGATGAAAAAGGAAGGGTTAAAGTCGATGATATAGTAGATTATTTTATATACTTCTATGAGGAAAGGCGGGAAAGGGGCGTACCAATAGAGAAGAAAAATAGCATATATTATAAGGGGAATTGTACGAGGAAGGATGTGGAGAGAAATATATTCTCTAACCCTTTCAAACGATTTGAGGATATGAGGTTTATGAAGAGGAGCAAGGATTTAGAGTATGTAGAATTTAATAGGCATATATTTCAAAAGTTGACCGAGCGGGATGTAAAATGGATCATATCCCAATGTAGTAAGGGATTAGCTGAATATTATAATAGGCCTATTTTTAGGAGATAGTTTTATATAAGCAACAGCGGATAATGGAGGATTACATATGGCCAATACCAATAAATACAGGGACCTATCGAAGGAAGAGAATATATCCTGTCCATTAATGGGGGTATGAAAACATATGTCGAAACCAGCCATATATGATATAATATATGAAGTATTTGATGTAAAAGGGAAGGTTCCATTTCTAACTTATGATGAATTGACAATTTAGGAGGATTAGAATGCGGTTCAAGATCAGAAGAAATATAAAATTTATCATAGCCATGGCCATCGTCATAACGGTGAGCCCATCTGTTTTCGATTTCGTTGGCTTTGGCAGGAGCGGTTCTGATTCTATCGATGCAATTGAAGATCAGCACATAGAATATATGCCATATATGGATCGGGGGATGACGTCCCGCGGGACGGTGAGAACCCGTACTGCCATGGATATGGTCAGGGCGACATACATATTTGCGAAGATAGCCGAGGATAGTCCATATTATGATAGCCATTCCATGAATAAGGAACAGATTGGGAGCTTTAGCAAGGATCAGGTGGTAGAGGTTATAAAGGATAGGGGTAGGGAATCATATCTAGTGAAGGCCGGGGATGGAAGCGAGGGCTGGATACCCGCGGAGAATCTCATAATACCGGATGATCCCGAAACCAATGCGGAATGGATGAGCAAGCGGCAAGTTGAAGAATTTATAAATAATAGTGAATTGACAAGCCAGACTTCCCAATTGATATGGGTGGATATAGATAGGCAATTGACCCATGTGCTATTAAATGAGGATGATACCTGGAAGCATTATCGAACCATGCTATCGGCAACTGGGGCCAATAAATCCCCTACCGTTAAGGGAGTATTTGAGATACAGGAAAGAGGGGAGGAGTTCTACTCGGATAGATTGAAAAGTGGTGCAAAGAATTGGGTGCGATTCGATGGCCCATATCTATTCCATTCATTATCAATGGATAAGGATGGGAATATAACCGATTATACCCTCGGCAAAAGGGCCTCGGATGGCTGTATTAGATTGTCGATGGAAGATAGCAAATGGTTCTATGACAATATAGAGGAGGGGTCAACCGTCTTTATAAACTAGATGATCATCTGATCCGGGGGTGATGATATGTATACCTTGTTGATATTGGGAATCGTTGATAGGCCACAATATTCCTATATAGCTGCCTATGATATGGACAATAACAGGTATATAATTGTAAGGTATGATAGTGGCAAATACATATTGAATATATTCGATATAATAGGATGCAATCTACTGGATAGAGGGCATTTTTTCGAGATAAGGGATAAGCCCGTGTTCATGCAGCAGATGGAGGGGCTAGATCTTGCGGTATATTTAAAGGATATAGCCAGACCGATAGGTGATTTTATGTCGCCTAATAATGTGGAAAGGCTTTCCATGATCATGGTGGACAGGATAGAGGATATAATAGAGGATTCGGCATATCATGGGATACTATTCACGGGGGATGGCGCCACATATCAGATCAAGGTTGCTGATGATAGATGGTTGCAGGATTGGGCGGGCAGAAAGGGGCTATTCAGCAGGGGTAAGGACTATATCATCGATTATATGAATAGCGATGATAGAAGGACATATCTAGTAATATATAGGGCCCATCTAAATAGGAGGCCATATATTATATCCACGCATATAGTCTAAAATTGCAATTATAATTATTATATATGGAGAAATCGGGTAATATATACATATGAAAATAGGAGGTGAGCGGATGGGAAAAAGATATAGCAAACCATCGGATGAGGAATTGAGAGAAAAGCTAACCCCAATTCAATATGAGGTGACCCAGGAGGATGGTACCGAAAGACCCTTTCATAATGAGTTTTGGGATCACGAGGAAGAGGGTATATATGTGGATATAGTTTCAGGGGAGCCCTTGTTCTCGTCTGATGATAAATACGATGCCGGTTGCGGTTGGCCGAGTTTCACCACTCCGATAGAGGGGAAGAACATAGAGGAGAAGCTAGATACCAGTCGTGGTATGCGGAGGACCGAGGTAAGGAGTAGACATGGGGATTCCCATCTAGGCCATGTATTCCCTGATGGGCCCAAAGAAAGTGGAGGCCTTAGGTATTGCATCAACAGCGCTGCCCTAAGGTTTATAAAGAAAGAGGATATGGAAGAACAAGGATATGGAGAATATCTCTAATTCTCTATATCCTTGTTCTGTTTCATATAGGCATAGGTGCCGTTGATTTCACCGCCCAATATGATCATTATACTGGTTATATAAAGCCATACCAATAGAACTATGATTCCACCTAGGCTCCCGTATGTATTGGCGTATTTCCCAAAATTATTCACATAATAGGAGAAAACCATCGATGCTATAATCCAGCCTACGGAGGTGAAGAGGGCGCCCGGCAATATATGCCTAAACCTTATAGTGGTTCCATCTTCTGGGGCGGGACTCAATTTATACAATAGGGCGAAGATGATCACCATGGATACAAATGGTATTACAAGCCTTAGGAGCTGCCATATTTGGCTGAAGACATATATAGCTCCAAATCGTGCAAACAACCTCTTGCCTATGATCTCCCCGAATACCAGCATGGATAGCACCAATATCAATACGAATGCCAATGCGATGGTGAAGAATATGGCCAACCCCTTGATCTTCCAATAGGGTCTCCTATTTTCCACATCATAGGCCTTATTAACCGCCTTGATTATGGCCGATATTCCAAGGGAACCGGTCCAAAGGGTGAGTATGATCCCCAGGGATAGCAATGTATCCGAGCTGGTCCCTACTATCTCCGAAACCACGTTCTTGATCAATATTTGCACCTCTATTGGAAGCATTATTATGAAGGTATCCAGCACCTCATCCCTAGCGATACTGGTATAGCTGAGTAGGTTGAGGAAAAATATTAGAAACGGGAATATGGAGAGTATTAAATAGTATGTAAGCTGGGCACCTACCGCAGTCACCTCTCCATCCTTAACCCTATATAATAGCTCATGTAGGAAATATCTTCTTCTCCTTCTTCTATAATCTCTATCCGTCAATATAATCACCACCCCTCCTATTGTAACAGTTAATCAAACTGTCTATCCCAGATAATGCATATATATAATATATTAGCCAAGATTTTGAAATATATCAAATAGGGTATTAATATACAAGCAGAGGTGAATAGATATTATGCAGAAACCACGAATGTTTTTAATAGGGTCTATAATAGCTGTGGGCATCATATCGATATTTATATTTTGGATAGCTCCCAAGGATAGATATCATGATATGGCGGATATGAAAAATGAAGAGGATGGGATAGTGGATAATTCTATACCTAAATTGAATATAGATGGCAATGAGGATGATGAAGAGCTGATTATGAAGATAATTACAGCTAGGGATGGCGAGGAATACTTAGCAAAGGCATTGGAACTGCTTCCCAATATAGATTTCGATAGGTTAGAGCATGTCTATGGCGAGGGTAGCGTTTTGGAATTACTTGAATGGCTATCGGAACGCCGGATTGAAGGAGAGGCCAATATAATGGTATTGATAGATATGGCGGATGAGTTCTATAGGGAGGAGAGTTCTAAATTCGCCGAAATCATCGCCAATACCTATAGGCTAGACAAGTTAAAATTTATAAGGGCATTGGCCAAAACCCCCGAGAAGGTAAATATAATGACCTTAGCCTTGCATGAATTAAGGGTATATGAT
>JAAYRM010000061.1 GCA_012518745.1 Tissierellia bacterium | reverse complement strand
AGGTCTGTAATCCGATCTGCCCTATGGATTAATTTCCAAGCCAATCTAGCTGCCGTCAATAATCCCGCAATATTGCTTATATTAAGTGTGCTAGATATATTTTTTTTCAGCCTGTTTACTCCTTCCCCTATGGGCTCATATACTATGAACTCTACATCATATCCAAGATCCTTTAGAATGATCTCCTCGAGTATGGAATAAAACCCAAACCTGCAGGGGCCACAGCTACCTACTAGTAGGATGGTATCTGCACCCTTCTCTATGCTTTCTATAAAATTGCCTATCATTATCTTTAATGGTAAACATATGGTCTCAGGTGAATGTTTAATTCCTAACTCCAATGTCCTCCTACTACACCTAGGGGGAGGAATCGCCTCCTGCCCTAATGCTTCCAAAAAAGCCTTCCCAGCTATATATACATTACCCATATGTGGAAATGTTATCTTCATCTCTATTCCTCCATTCCAACATATCCAAAAATGCCTCTATCCTCGTATTTATTCCGGCCTCCCCGGTCTGCTCATCTATGGTCAATATCATAAAGGGAATCTGATATTCCTTTGCCCGTCTTTCGATTAATTCCATCAATACCGAATCCATTCCGCATCCAAAGGATGATATATATACTGTTCCATCGATAAATTCTTCATCCATCAATGCAAAGGCTCCCCCTATTATCTTCTGCCCATGAGTCCAGAACATCCTTTTAGACAATTTGGATGCATAATATCTTGTGGTTGCCGTGTCCAGCATTTCCGCGGTAATGACTCCAACCCCTTTTGCCTTCAATTTATTGGCTATTCCCATATTTATATATTGATCATAGGTATTATAGGAATGACCTAATAACAGTATCTGCAGGGGATGATCGGTATCGAAATCTATTCCGTGAATCGGTATAGAGCCATGATGAATTGCATGAATATGCTCTTGGAATCGATCCTGCGCTTGGTCAAATGCTCTCAATATATTCCTAGAGCTCTTTGTAAAATATCTCCCCGTATAGATTATGGCCTCCCTTAAACTCCTGTTGGATTTCTTAAGATCTACTTTGGGATCTATGATCTGAGGCAATCCATCCATACTATGCCTTACCATATCCGGTAACCCTAAATGCTTTGGACAACAGTATTCCTTCCTATAGATACTGATAAATCTAGGGATGAATATATAATCAACCTTATCCTTCAGGTAATCCACATGCCCATGAAACACTTTTACTGGTAAGCAGGCCTCATCTACGCAGGCATGAACCCCTTTGTTTAATACATCCTTATTGGTCCTTGGAGATAAGATGGTCTCCCCTCCAAGATTGTTAAAAAAATCTTCCCATAAGATATGGTAATCATAATAGAACATACCCCTAGGTATGCCTACTCTATCGTTCATATTATCCCTCCAATTCCATCCTAGTATATTATTGCCAAAGTAGGCTAGATATATTAGAGGGATAAACAAAGACGGCCTATAATAAAGCCGTCTACTACATATATTTCCCTATGCCTCTCTGACTTCAAATTCCTCCACCCAATTGGCTAAACTCTTCATCGAGTCCAGTATTTCTATTTCCGATACAATCTTTGCATTTAAAGAGTATTCTATATGACTTAAAAACTCGTCAATGTTTTGGAAGGGTAGATCCAGAACGGATAACAACCTCCTCATCCTTATCTTCCTCTCTATGGCCCCCATGGATACAATACTTCTATCTATATATTCAATTAAATTATCTATTAACCGTTCCAAATAACCCTCCGGCATTTCTTTTGATTTAGTGAATAGCATTTCATATTTGCTATATGCGATATCATTATAATATATGGAGGCCTCCCTTACGGCTGATAGTTCCGCATCCGAGTCTGTATGAAATTCCTTCCCCCTAGCAATGGATTCATCCTCTATAGCTTCCGCATCAGATAAATTTTCATCCAACTTACGCATCCACCCCATGAATTCTTCCTTGGCATTGGCCGTTAGGGAGCCTTCTTCAACCCCATATCGCCAATTCTTAAATATTTTCGCATCCTCCCCCATACCTTGATAGGAGATTTCATCCCTATGTAGGAGTATTATCATCAGCCTATTGATCATAACGCCTATATCTATTATCAGCATCCTTAGCTCTCTTATATCCGAAGATAAGCTCATCACCTCCCGGATCATATCCTCCAAGGCATCCGTATCCAATCCATCGATAGGTTGACTCTTAAACCTTTGGATATCGGTAAAATAATCACCAAACATTATCCCATAGTTATCATGCAAGGTGTTGTCGAATATTCTCTTATAGTTATCTATCCATTCCTCGGCTACCGCAATCGGGTAATCGTTTAAATTCTTCATTAGCGCATCATGTAATATATCAAAATATTTCAATTTGCTCATCCTAAAGGGCAATATGGAGAGGATGCTAGATACTATATTCGTATATGCATCATAATTAGCTGAATTCTTATACAATATATCTTCTATGGAATTTATTAAAACCCGGATTCCAAGCCTATCTATATTAACATGGGATGCCCCTTCCCGGCTCTTGATCCTGATGATATGGTTCTCTAATAATTCCCCCATGTACAGAGCCTCCATTTCGTACCCATATAGCGCCTCCGACATATCATAATACTCCTTCCGGATCTGTAACAATATATCCTGTTCATATTCCGTGTCGATATCGATATCGAAATTGCTGATCTTGAAGAACAATTCCATTATATTGTCAAACTTTTCTATGATCAATTCCTTTTCCGTCTTTCCAGGTATCTGTTCTAATATCTTGCTATCCTGGAATTTTTTAATT
>JAAYRM010000060.1 GCA_012518745.1 Tissierellia bacterium | reverse complement strand
CCCCAATCCATGGGTGATACCATTGAAAAATTCCTCTTTCCTGGTATAGCGCTTACGCTTTTTCACCTATTACACCCCCAAGTTTCAGATCAATCCTTCTATTTTATTCTTTCATAGGATACATATTACACTATCCCCGTGATAAAAACGATCTTAATACTAGTCTTCCATTTTATATGGAAATTTACAGCCTACCCTGCAGGACAAAAAAACCCCTATTCCAGAGAGTCTTGATCTGTCAATATTATCGGTCCCTTTTCGGTTATAGCAAGGGTATGTTCATATTGGGCAGATAATTTGCCATCGATAGTCCTAGCAGTCCATCCATTTGCATCTATGGTGCATCCATAAGCACCTATATTGATCATGGGTTCTATGGTCAGTACCATACCCTCCATAAGCCTTGGCCCCCTACCTGGTCTGCCAAAATGCGGGACCTGTGGATCCTCATGGATATCCTTTCCAATCCCATGTCCTACAAAATTCCTTACCACGGAAAAACCCTTCGGCTCCACATAGGATTGAATTGCATGGGATATATCACCTATCCTATTGCCTATTACCGCCTGCTCTATTCCTAGGTACAGGGATTCCTTGGTTACATCCAATAGCTTCTGGGCCTCCTCGGAGATATTTCCTACCCCATAGGTCCAGGCCGAATCCGCCAACCATCCATCTAGATTTACCACCATATCTATCCCAACTATATCTCCATCTTCAAGGGGCTTTTTCCTAGGAAATCCATGGCAGATCTCATCGTTAATCGATGCGCATGTTGCATACTCGTAGCCCATATATCCCTTCTGCTCCGCTGTGGCTCCATGCCTTTCCAGATATTCCTCTACAAATTGATCTATTTCATAGGTACTGATTCCAGGCTCTATCATCTGAGCGATCTCCCTATGTACACTTGCCAAGAGCTTCCCAGCTTCCCACATCTTCTGTATTTCCTGCTCCGTCTTAATTATTATCATATATATTCGTCCTTTCCAATCAATGATATATTAATATATACCAGAAATATGTAACTTAATCAAATGCCTCATCCCTATTAAATAGGGCAAGGAATCTTTGATCCTTCCTAATATTATTGAAATCCTCATCATCGGCCGCCATATCCAAGATCCCGGGGTATATCAATATGGATTTTCTTAAATCCTCTATAGCTGAATCCACCATATTTAATCTAGAATAGCAGCAAGCCCTGTTATAGTATAGGTATTCCGCATAGGGGTTATATCTTATGCCCTCCGTCAATACCTCTACGCATTCCTCAAACCTATCCTCCTCAATGTATATGGCCGATTTATTCAGGTAGGAGTCGGAGTATTTTTCATTTTCAAGGGACCTATCATAGTACTCCATGGCCTTCTCATTATTCCCTAATCGCTTATATATAACGCCCATATTGAATAATGCCTTATAATAGTTCGGTTCCAATTCAATGCTCCGGCTTATCATATTGTAGGCCCTACTATAATCCCCCATCTCCTCATATATAGAGCCAAGGTTATTATATGCAATATGATCATCCGGCTTAATGTCTATGACTTTTCCATAGTAATGGATAGCCTTTTCCTCGTTGCCCATCTCATCATATATATTGGCTATATAGAAATAGGCTCTATCATATTCTGGATCTATCCCCACAGCCTTAAAGTAATATTCTAATGCCCTCTCGTCCTCCCCAAGTCTTTCGTGCATTGTGGCCATTCCATAATAAGCCCCTGCTTGCCCGGAATCCAATTGGATTATCCTTCTATACGTTCTAAGGGCCTTAAGTGGAATATCCAATTCATCGTATATTATGGCAAGATCATATAGGGTCTCTATATCCTCATCCCTGTCCCCCTCGAATTGTAAGGATTTATTATAGAATTCAATTGCCTTCTCCTTGTTGCCATCTAGGTAGGAGTTTTCCGCTAATATGGTATAATTGTTTTTTCTATCCCTGTCTTGTAAATGCCTATGCATCTGTTTACACTCCTAAAATGCTCTATATATAGTCTATCATATATTCCCGCTAGTTTCATAATCTAAAAGACAATGGGGATGGCATTTGCCACCCCCATCATATCATATCCTTAAGGCTCGAATGGAGTTTAATATCGCTATTATTGAAACACCCACGTCTGCAAATACAGCCTCCCACATGGTTGCAATACCAAAAGCCCCTAGGCCTAGTACTATCAATTTTATTCCCAATGCAAACAGTATATTCTGTGTAACTATTTTTTTGGTATTCTTAGATATCTTCAATCCCGTAGCAATCTTTCCAATCTCATCCGTCATTATCACTATATCCGAAGCCTCTATAGCCGCATCGGATCCGAGACCCCCCATGGCTATACCGATATCCGCCCTAGCTAGGACCGGTGCATCGTTGACCCCATCCCCTACAAAGGCAACCTTGCCCTTGCTCTCCTCCATAATCCTTTCAAAGATTTCCACCTTATCCTGGGGTAGGAGATCGCCATAGACCTCATCCACTGCCACTAACTCCCCTACCTTCTTGGCTATATCACTATTATCTCCCGATAGCATTATAGTCCTTTGGATACCCAATGATTTCATATCTTCTATACTCTCGGCTACGCCATCCTTCAACTCATCGGATACGATAATAGTGCCCATATGGACTTTGTTCATCCCTATATGGATTATGGTGCCTATGCCCTGAGATTCCTGAACATCTATGGCATGGTCTTCCAGCAACTGCCTATTCCCAAGAAGAACCTCCTGTCCATCTATCTTAACCTTGATTCCCTTACCGGCTATCTCTAGATAATCCGTGATCCTATTCTTATCTACTTCCCCGCCATAGGCCTCCATTATAGATACCGCTATGGGGTGATTGGAATAGGCTTCGCCATGGGCGGCTAATTCCAATATCGCATCCTTGGATAATTCATCATAAACATCGATATCGGTTACCTTGAAAATTCCCTTTGTTATAGTTCCAGTCTTATCCAACACTATTGTATCTATATCATTCAATCCTTCTAGATAATTTCCGCCCTTGATCAATATCCCCTTCTTGGAGGCCCCTCCAATTCCACCGAAGAACCCTAATGGTATGGATATGACCAATGCACAAGGACAGGATATTACTAGGAATACAAATGCCCTATATGCCCAATCCCTCATATCCAACCCAAAGAATAGTGGGGGGATAAGCCCAATAGCTAATGCTGTAAATACCACAACTGGAGTATAATACCTAGCAAATTTGGTTATAAAGTTTTCAGTTGGAGCCTTCTTGCTGGAGGCATTCTCTACCAAATCCAATATTTTAGACACAGTAGATTCCCCAAATTCCTTCTCCACCTGAACCCTTATCAACCCCTCATTGTTGACAAAGCCACTCAATATCCTATCTCCTTCTACCGCTGTCCTTGGTAGGGATTCCCCAGTGATATTTGAGGTATCGAAGGAGGAACTACCCTCCACTATAAGCCCATCTAAAGGTACCTTCTCACCCGGCTTTACTATTATATGATCCCCGATATGCACATCCCTTGGATCTACTATATCTATTTTTCCATCCCTATCCAAATTTGCATAATCGGGTCTAATATCCAATAGGGATGATATCGACCTCCTCGAATGGTTCACCGCCATCCCCTGAAATAGTTCACCTATCTGGTAGAATAGCATTACGGCAACCCCTTCGGGGTATTCCCTTATTATAAATGCCCCTATGGTGGCGATGGACATCAGAAAGTATTCGTCGAAGGGCTGCCCCGCCATAACATTTCTAGCTGCCCTCATGAGGATATCTGCACCGATTACCAGATATGCTACCGCGTATATAGCAAACCTTGGCATCCCCTCTAATTTGAATAGCAACGGCATTATGAATAGGACCCCAGCTACTATGATCTTAACAATACCTTCCCTGTCTATATTGCCATGATCATGGGTTTCCTCATCCCTTTGGCTGATCACCACATCGGGTTCTAATCTCCCAACTATATCCTTAATCTCTCCGATAACCATTTCGGATAGATTAGAATCCATCAGTTTTACTCTCAATGTATTGGATACAAAATCCAAATTTACATCATCTACCCCATCTATATTCTGAGTTAACTTTTCAATTTTAGATGCGCAACTTGCACAATCCAAACCCTTCAATTCCAATACAATCTCACCCATTGCAAGGCCCCCTTTACCAAGCATCGACATATGAATGGATGCTCATATGTTAGTATTATTGTACCCTTTCCTAGTGAGATTGTCAATTAAAAAAAACTAAAAAAGACTTCTGTCCATACGAACAGAAATCCTTCTATGTATATGCCTATATCTATATGCTTATATTTTAAATTCCCCAATATATCTATAAGATAATTCTCCATCTTCATAATCTGCCCTATCTATCAATGTCCACTTATCCTCAATTCCCATGGTCTTCGCTAAAGCCTCGAAATAGTACATTATTATTCCAGCATCTACTAGGGACAATTCCTCCTCATCGGAGTACATCAACAATAGGATCACCCTATCATCTTTTAATACAAATCTCCAGGGCTGCCTATTATAGGATGAAGGTGCAAACCTTATATAATAGAATAGATCATCCAGCCCCCTTTGCTGCAATTGAACCATATCGATATGTTTGCCCATCTCCCCATCATATACCATATCCTCAACACCCATTCTATGGCTAATGGACTCCGCTGCGAATGGATTTTTAGCCGCCGGGTATCCTATAGCGAGTAAGTAATCCATATCCCCCTCTTCGGACCCCAGAAGCTCCTTCCTAAGGTTTATATCCACATCGTTTAGATTAATCCAACAGCTCCCTATCCCCAATTCCGTTAATTTGGTAATTAGATATTCCATATTATATGCGCCATATATTATATTTTCTTCCTTGGAACCCTTTATGTTTACGCCTACATAATGGGGACTCTTTATCATAACCCCCGCATAACCACCTATACCCTCCAACGATTTGAAAATATCCTTCCCATCCTGGAATAGACTAAACCTATATCCCTCGGTCCCTATCCGATCACAATATTCCGTGATTTCGTCTAGTAGCATACCATCTATATCCCTGTTTTTGAAATCCCTGATAGACTTTCTATTCCGTAAAAAATTGTTCATTAGCATATTTTATCACCCTTCCCTATGTATATCATCATATATACCCAGTTCCCCCTAAATATCCCTATATATTGAGGGCATAATAATGGAATATATTATAAGGACAATTCTATCAAAAAAATGAACCTAAGTAAAATTCTCTCAGGTTCAAATATTTCCATTAAGGATAGATTTGATGGCGTTGTGAACCTCACACGACTAAAGTCGCGTGCTTCTAGTATCACTACTAGAGCTTCCTGTTTCTCAGACCGATCTTAGTGCATCGCATTCTCCACAGGCGTTAATTCGGATAGTTCCTACCCTATATATATCTTTTATCCTAGCATTCTCAATCCTTCTTTTAGGATATTCTTGCTAGCATTTATATCTCTATCATGGTGACTGCCACAGCTGTCACAAGACCATTTTCTTATTGATAGATTTTTGACTTCTATATCCTGGATTCCACAAGTAGAACATTGCTGGCTCGATGGAAAGAACTTATCTATCTTAACATAAGTCCTTCCATACCATTTGGCTTTATACTCTAATTGTCTTGTAAATTCTGACCAAGATACATCTGTAATTGCCTTAGCTAGTCTTTGATTTTTAATCATACCACTTATGTTTAAGTCCTCACTGACTATAACTTGGTTTTCGTTTATAATATGTGAAGATAATTTATGTAAAAAGTCACTCCTGGTATTAGCAATCTTTTCATGGAGCCTTGCTATCTTTACTCTCATCTT
>JAAYRM010000059.1 GCA_012518745.1 Tissierellia bacterium | reverse complement strand
GGTCTCCAAAACCGAATGTCGTGGGTTCAATTCCTGCCACCCCTGCCATTTTAAAAATGATTGGGGCTTGTAGCTCAGGTGGTTAGAGCGCACGCCTGATAAGCGTGAGGTCGGTGGTTCGAGTCCACCCAGGCCCACCAACCATATATTATGTATTCAAAACAATATATGGGCCTTTAGCTCAGCTGGTTAGAGCGCCCGGCTCATAACCGGTAGGTCCGGGGTTCGAGTCCCTGAAGGCCCACCAAAATAAAACGGCGAATCTTGTTGAAAAGGTTCGCCGTTTTATTTGTTCTGTTCTGTGAATATATATCTTATAAGGGAACTAAGGATTTTTTTAATATTATTCATCTCATATTTATTTTCGACCTTCAGTAGTATAATATTTTCCGGAACCATGAATTGGGAGGAATCATTTAAACTCCCGATAGCAGGCATACTATCCTTGTAAATAAAAGAACATTTCCTAGTGGGTGTAATCATCCCCTTATTAAACTCCAATTCTACCGTAAGGAAATTATCCTTTCTCCAGTTGATATTAAACCCGTCCTGATAATATATAATATCCGTATGATCATCAATATCCAAGGCTTTGCATTCTATCCTTAGTATATCTTCATTTTCTACAATTTCCTTTATTTGCACCTCGATTAGGTCCTGTTTATAGGGAACTTCAACGCTTTTTACATCTCTGATATGATTGAATATATTCATTATACTTGGTAGATAATATAGATCATCATAATTATGTTTTAAAATCCTATCCCGGAGGCCCTCATCCCCACCATGCATATATCTATAGTAGAAATCTATACAATCCCTTCCGGAATACTGATCCCCCCTATGTATCCCCAACTGTTTTTCAATGGTTTTCAACCTGAGGTTCTCAAAATCCAGATAAGGTTTTTGCTCGCTAATCCTCCTATATATATCAAAGGTTTCGATATCCAATATACCGCTATCTATAGAATATTCTACGGACCGACGATGGATAAATGGTAGATCAAAACTACTTCCATTATAGGTAATGATTAAATCAAATTGGTCTATATGATTGTTTAGGGCCTGCAATACCTTGCCTTCATCCTTTAGGTTATGCGCAAATATCTGATTTAAATGCCAGCTTTGGTTCTCTTTATCGGGGTACATTAGCCCAATTAGATATATTTGATTATATTTCGGACTTAGGCCCGTAGTCTCTATATCCAAAAAACATACATCCTGATCATCGAAGTATTCACTCATATCCCTATCAAGCTCTATTATATGATTATATATTTCCATTTATAAATCCCCCCTTGCTGTGATATAATCAATTCATCGCATCATTTATTATATAGATATACGATATTTTTATCAAATACATATGGAAATGAATTGAAAGGGGTATTTAAATGGCACGGAAGGGTCGTAAGAAGGAATTGCATAAATTAACCGACAATCAACTGAAAGAAAACCTATTAGATAATAGTAAAGGGCAGCTATCTATAATAACAAATATGGCATATTGGAAATTTATCGACGATAGCATGAAGCTAATTAAAAAATTCCAGGATAGCAAGATATTAGAACAGATACCCGGAAAGACGGAAAAGGAATTGATCGTAGAAAAGTTTGACAATATAATGGAATTGTTCTTCAAGATTAGCAATTTCGATATCGATATAGATACGGAATATGAACAGGATATATTGTTACAGATTCGGAAGGAATATTATGATATGTCGGAGGCGCTATATGGATACGAAATGGAGGCGCTATATATGGGGGAATTGTTAGAGAACCATATCATCAGGATCAAGGGTAGGGAAGGGGCATCCCATGTTAATGTGGATAGGCTTGGAATCCAGGTGTTAATAAATTCCATAGAAGATACACTGTATAGGAATTCAGCTGATTATGATGCATATACGAATATAGTATCTAGCATCCTCTCCATATTGCCCTTTAGGATGAGCAAATTGAAATATTTTGATATATTACATGATGCGCTGATGAAGAATTTAAACGATTACCCGATTGCGATAGCCGAGGAATGGATAGATAACTATAAGAGAATATTCGACAACACCTTGCATGATAACTATGGGATAATGTTTGGTGATTATTTTACCGATATCCAAAGGTTTAAAAGTCAACCTATCGATGGATTGGATACGGATGCCTTGGAGGATATGATCCGGGAGGTAATGGGCTTAGCTTCGGATATAAGAGAGCTAAGGATGCTAATAATAGATATAGGCGTTCTAATCAATAGGCTGATGATAATACTCCTACATAGGGATGAAATCTCCTGCCGAGGTATGGGGGAGGATGCGGAAACATTTATGAATTGGCGACATGGGGTCGAAAAGAGCTCCCTGACGGCCAATGCCAAGGAAGAGCACATGGGATGGATGCGTAAGTTGGATGAGAATTTATCTGAGGCGGAAGCTATAGGGGATGAATCCATTGCTAGGGGGAAGGAATTTCATATAGACTCGGATGCGGAGCTATCAGCCGTAAGGGAGGCCTCCATATATTATAATGATATCGCATATAGCAAATATGAAAT
>JAAYRM010000058.1 GCA_012518745.1 Tissierellia bacterium | reverse complement strand
TTTTAGCAAAATCTGCAATATAGGTCATTCTGTCATCCCCCCTTTTATGTTGAATTGGAAACATTTACATAGTATTATAATGAAAATATTAAACTATTGCAAATTCAATATCCGATTTCAATCCATCGGATATTGATTCCAAATCGGGGGTGATATGTGACTATGCTCTCATTTACCTACCGTAATATGGTCCAACCCCTTTTTCACCCCATAATTCAAGGAGTTGCGAGACGGTGACCATCTGATAACCCTGTTCCTTCAAAGAGGTCAATAGTTGCGGTAATGCATCCGCTGTTGAGGGGTGTATATCGTGCAATAGCACAATTGAGCCCGGAACAACATTATACATAACCTCTCTATTTATTGCTGCGGCGTTGCGGTTTTTCCAGTCGAGCGAGTCAACCGACCATAGGACAAGGGAGTATCCTAGTTTTGAGGCTATCCGCTTAACATTATTATTCGATGCACCATAGGGTAGGCGAAGTAAAGTTGGAGTATTGCTGGTAGCCGTTTCAATAACATCATCTGATTGTTGAATTTCACTTTGGATTTGCCCAAATTCGAGTGTAGTTAAATCCTGGTGGTTCATCGTATGGCTTCCGATTTCGTGGCCTTCTTTTCCAACTTTATCGGCAAGGGATGGGTAATATTCCGCTTGAATTCCAAGCATGAAGAATGTTGCCTTGGCATCATGCTTATCCAATACATCTAGAATCCGGGGTGTTACAGCCGGGTGTGGACCATCATCAAAGGTTAGTGCAACGTACTTACCCTCCGGATCCAGCTTCATACTATCCTCCGAATAAGGTTCCTCCTCTATATGCTCTTCCTCATCGGGTATATCTACATCGATTAATTCTGCAAATTGTTCATTTAGATGCAGTTTAATATCCTCCATTGAAATTTTGACTTCTATCGAACCAGCTGCACCCGCTGCTATTTCATATTCATCGAAATAAAATGTCACATCATCTTGGCTGATAGACCATTTCCACTCATCGGGATTGACTAAGGCTTCCTCGATTATATCATCAAGGAGATAGGTGCTTATCTTCTGATCACTATATAGCGTCTCTGTAATAAGCATTTGGATATGCCTTATAACATGCTCATCTAGCTCAAAAACATCATCGAGTCGCAGCCGTTTATTTTGGTTTAGATCGATGACGAACGATTTCATCTTGGTCATACCATTTGCTCCACCTGTTATTTGGTATGCTTGGAATTCAAGTATATAGAGCTTGTCCGCAATCTTCTCAGTCTGAACTTGAATATTCAGATGCGCCCGAAAATTGTTTGCCTTAAGCATCTCCCTTGATTCCTCTATACCTGATGTAAATTCCGCCATCTGCTCATCTATCCATTCATCCATAGGGTTATCAATCTGTTCATTATCGGTATATGGCCTACTGACCGATAATGTATAGAGTTCAGTTTCTTTGGTCATTGTTTCCATATGCAATCCTGGATAAACACTGGAATCCACAATCTCTTCATCGGGTTCAGGTGATTCTGCTAAGACCTTAGCGATAACTTGATTTATTCCAAAGGTAATTCCAATAAGTAGCACGATAATGATAATCCAACCGGGTAGCCTTATGCGTCTAATCATGACAGATCATGTCCTTTTATTATCAATTTAGTAGAATATTATTTTATCATAAAGCAAGTCCTAGAACAAGAAAAGCCGGTGGATAATGAATCTTAAAGGAAAATAAAAACTACCTATTTTAAATTTAACAATAGTAATAAGATGCCGATATTGTAATATTTGAAGTGAGGAGGGATAATATGATCTTGTTAAATTCACAACCGTTGGTGCTTAATAAGGAATTGGCGGTGATTTTGGGCTTGAACGAGGCGTTGATATTGCAACAGGTGCATTATTGGATAGAGATAAATAAGGGCAAGGGTAGGAATTTTCATGAGGGTAGGTACTGGACCTACAACACGATAGATGAATGGCAGAAGGAATTTCCTTTTTGGAGCAATTCAACCATAAAGAGGGCATTTAAGAGGTTGAGGGAGATGAATCTAATATGGGTAGATAATTTCAATGTATATCAGATGGATAGAACCCTCTGGTATACCATCGATTACGAGGAGCTGGACAAGCTGATATCCCATCTGGGCAATCCGATCGGACCACTGGTTCAAATCGGCAGAAGTATAGGGTCCAATATGAACCAAAGGAGGAGGCGGATATGACCGCACCATTACCAGAGACTTCTACAGAGATTACTTCAGAGATCTCTAATTCATCTATCAATCATGATATAGCTAATAGTGATGATGGATTGATGGATGGAAAAAACATAGCCTATGATAAATTAAATGCTAGATATAGAAAAATACTCCATGCCTGCGAAATAGGCGCTATAGACGAGAGGTATAGGGGGGCGATATCCCATGCAATAAAGCTATTGATATTGGATATAGAGAAGGATAGCAGGATAAAGCTCGGGGATAATTATGTACCTGTTCAAGTGGTGGAGAAGGATATGGGAAAGTTGAACTTCTTCACAATTCAACATGCGGTAAATAAGTTTAAGGAGATAAGCGGCCGGCGGAGGATTAGAAATCCTGTAGCATATTTGAAGGTGCTCATCTATAATTCTATAAATGAGCTTGAGATAGATATGGATTCCAGCCTAAGGCGTGAGGGGTTGATCGATTAGGGTCTATTGCTGGTATAGGTGACAAAATGCATTTCCCTAGAATATATTAAAGATATACAAGGTGTATTGAAGATAGAATTAAAAATATTGGAGGGATAATTATGCATATAGTTTGCATAGATAACGGCCATGGTTATGATACACTGGGGAATAGAACTCCGGTCATGCCGAATGGAAAGGTTATAAGGGAATGGGAGTTCAATCACCCAACTGCCAAGAAGTTGGAATCCGTATTAAAGAGATGTGGATTTAGGGTGATTATGGCAAGTGATACTAAAAAGGATACAACCCTTGTAAATAGGGTTAAGAGGGCCAACGATGGAGGGGCCGATATATTCGTATCCATCCACTATAATGCCTATAAAGGTATATGGGGATCCCATGGTGGAATCGAGACGCTTCACTATTTAAATTCCAGCAAGGGGAAAAATCTAGCCCAACAGGTTCAGAGGGAATTGGTGAAGGCAACAGGTCTTAGGGATAGGGGAATCAAGGGGCGTAACCTCTATGTCCTTAGAAGAACCTCCATGCCCGCCATTATATGTGAGTGCGGCTTTATGGACAATCTAAAGGAAGCCGAGTTGATGACGGATGGAAACCATCAGTGGAAGGTTGCAGAGGCGATTGGAAAGGGCATATGCAACTACTTTGGGGTGAAATATGTGCCTAGGAAGGAGGAAGGTGGGCAGGATGAAAAAGGTATACTATATAAGGTGCAAATAGGAGCCTTTAGGGATAGAAAGAATGCAGAAGCCTTAGCTGCTAGGGCGAAAAAAGCGGGATTCGATGTCTATATAGTAAAAGATGAACGATAACGGATGTTGGGATGAAAGCCCGGCCCATATTTTATTCCAATGTATGGCTACCATAGGATGCCATTGAATGATATGATATATATATCATATTGTAGGGGGGGATAGAATGCCTAGTTCAGGTAGGATGGATTTAATTATTTCAGGCCTTGTGGGTGGGATAATTATTATCATGGCATTGGTATTGCTATCGGGCCGAGGTTCCTTCCTAATAGCAGGATATAATACCATGCCCAAGGAGAAAAAGGAAACCTACGATGCTGAAGCTCTGTGTAAGTTCATGGGAAAGATACTCCTGCCCATTGGCATCCTGGTACCGATATTGGCAATTGATAAGGTGTTTTTTAAAACTAAATATATGGGTATTGCATTTACTGCTATTACATTGGGGCTTTCAATCTTCGCAATAATCTATGCCAATACTGGAAATAGGTTTAGAAAGTAACATGATATTGAATAGTTTTATGGTCAATTATTCAATACGATAATATCAAGATGAGGATGAAATAGACATGGAAGAACTAAAGGTGAATATGGAATCATCTATAGAGTATATATCGGTTTTCGGGATAATAGGGGGTATTGCCCTAGGCATACAATTGGATTATAAATTTTTTATGCTATCTATAGTATCCCTGATGCTATTACTGTTCATAGGCAGAAGAAAGCGCAGGAAGATACGGAAATACTATGAGAAGACCTTGAGAAACCAATGGGGTAGGGATCATAATATTGATAGGGATTTTTCCATTATAAGCAAACTATATGAATATATGGGGAGCCGTAATAATGAAAACGGAACCTATCGATTCGCTATAGATGATATAACCTGGCGGGACTTAAATATGGATTCCGTATTCAGTAAGGTGGACCATACTAAATCCTTGGCCGGAGCCAATTATCTATACTATATATTGAGGAATCCCCTGTTTGATGAGGGGGAATTGAGGAATAGAAATGATATAGTGGATGCGTTGCTAAATAATAGGGATATATCCCAGGTCCTTCAAATACCCCTGATGATATTGGGGAGGGATAGCGGTAAGGAGCTATTTATCTACTTCAAGGATGGGGTGGATACAGATACGAAGTATTTAACGATATATAGAATATTATCCATCCTATCCTATATATCCATAGGTTTATTGTTCTGGGATAGGCATATTGGATTTGTCGCATTGATAAGCGTTATTATGGTAAATGCAATAATATATCAGACCAATAAAAACAGGATATATGAGGAAATAGAGATATTTAAGGCCATTGGGGATTTAATAGGGACGGGGAAATCAATACTTGGCATAGATACCGAAGGGATCGATCTGGAGCAAGCAAAGATTAAGGATATATTGGATAGAACTAAAGGCATATATAGGAATATATCCATATTGAATACCAATGATGGGGGTAATACGGAAATACAGGTATTGATGGATTATATAAATATGGTGACCTTAAGGGAAACCATAGCATTTTATAAGACGATAGATTTGATCAATGAGCATAGGGAGGATATATTTAAGCTATATAGGTATTTGGGGAAAATTGATGCCTATATATCCATAGCATCCTATAGGGATGGAATTAGTTTTTATACGGAGCCGGAATTGATAGATGAGGAAGAAGGGTTTTATATGAAGGCGGATAAGCTATATCATCCGTTGCTAGAGAAACCTGTTCCATATAGTTTTAAATTGGATAATAAGGGAGCATTGGTTACGGGGTCAAATGCCTCTGGGAAGTCCACATATCTGAGGACTATAGGGATAAATGCCCTATTCTCTCAAACCCTATATATGGCGTTGGCCAAAAACTATAATGCAAACTACTTTAGATTGCTAACCTCTATCGGGACTACGGATAGCATAGAGGAGGGGGATAGCTATTTTATGGCGGAGGCTAAATCCCTGAAGAGGATAATAGATATATTGGACGGGGTGCCGGTTTTATGTATATTGGATGAAATATTCAGAGGAACCAATACAGCGGAGAGGATCAGTGCGGCTAGTCAAGTATTGGATTATATGATAGATGGGAATTGCTGCATAATAGCTGCCACCCATGATCTAGAGCTGACAACCATGGTGGATGATAGATTTATCAACTGCCACTTCAGAGAAACCATAAGGGATGAGGATATAAAGTTTGATTATATTCTGAGGGATGGTCCTTG
>JAAYRM010000057.1 GCA_012518745.1 Tissierellia bacterium | reverse complement strand
ATACCTGGTGTTGGGTTGTAGCAATAAAAGTGAATTCACCGTTGGCTACTTTACTAAGCATGGGGATACCGGGGCGGATTTATTGCCCATAGCCTCCATAGTAAAGAGGGATATATGGAAGATGGCGGAGTATTTGAATATCCCAAGGGAGGTAATAGACAAGGTTCCCACTGCGGGACTGGTGGAAGATCAGACAGATGAGGAGGATATGGGCTTCAGCTATGATGTATTGGACACCTATATATTAGAAGGAGCTGGCCCGGAAGGGGATGTGGCCAAGATCAAGAGGATGCACGATATAAGCGAACATAAGAGGAGGTTTCCGCCGATTTTTACTTCCAAATATTAATTTACCATGTATTATGTGAAAAATTATGTTAAAATGGATTAGTAATAATGTAAGGGGGTCTAATGAAATGGCAGGTCACTCTAAATGGAGCAATATAAAGCGTAAAAAGGGTAGGGAGGATGCCAAAAGGGCTAAGGAATTTACAAAGCTAGGAAGGAATATCACGGTGGCCGCGAGGGAAGGGGGAGGCGACGAGGAATATAACCCGGCCCTGAAGGCGGCTGTTGAGAAGGCTAAGGCTGCCAATATGCCCAATGATAATATAGAGAGAGCGATCAAGAGGGGTACTGGGGAACTAGGTGGGGCCGATTACGAGGAGATCACCTATGAGGGCTATGGCCCTGGTGGGGTTGCCGTATATGTATTCTGCTTGACCGATAATAAGAATAGGACTGCCTCCGATGTAAGGCATGCATTCGATAAGTTTGGGGGAAACCTAGGCCAGACGGGCTGTGTATCCTTTATGTTCGATAGAAAGGGGTTATTGGGCATAGAGAGGGATGATTCCATAGATGAAGATGAGCTGATGCTCCAGGCTATAGAGCTGGGAGCGGAGGATTTCAATAGCGATGAATATGGCTATGAGATCATCACCGGGCCGGGGGATTTTAATAACACTAGGGATTCACTGAGCGAGGAGGGCTATAATTTCGCGATGGCCGAGTTGGCCTTTGTGCCTCGGACGACTACCGTCCTCACCGATGATGAGGATATCGAGAATATGGAGAAGTTGATAGATGTGCTAGAAGATAGCGATGATGTCCAAGAGATCTACCATAGTTGGGAGATGGACGAGGAATAGATCAGTAAGAAAGCCTGGAAACCCAGGCTTTTTTTATAGGAATTTTTTCAATACATCTTCGAGTGTAGGGCTACCAATCTCCTGAAGGGTATATATAACCCTGGCCACCGGTTTATTCGTCTGTATAACCCTGTTTATATCTATCGGGGTACCGGAGATTATGGTATCGAATTCCATATTGGCTATGGTCTCCTCCAATTCCTTAATCTGTTCATCTCCATAGCCCATGGCGGGCAGTACGGCTGAGACATTAGGAAATGCTTCATAGGCCTCCTTAATGCTGCCAACAGCATATGGTCGTGGATCCACCATCTCCTTGGCACCGAATTTTTTAGCTGCAATGGAACCCGCACCATAGCCCATGCCTCCATGGGTTAAGGTTGGTCCATCTTCTATTACTAAAACCCGCTTGTCACGAATCCAATCCTGATTCTGGACGTATATAGGTGAGGCGGCTTCTATGAGCATGGCATCGGGGTTGACCTTCTCTATATTATCTCTGACCATATCGATATCCGAAGCATCAGCTGAATCCACCTTATTGATGATAACCACATCGGCCATCCTTAGATTCGCCTCCCCCGGGTGATAGTTCAATTCATGGCCTGGCCTCAACGGATCCACCATTGTTATATGTAGATCCGTGTGATAGAACGGGAAATCATTATTTCCCCCATCCCATAGGATTATATCCGCTTCTTTTTCTGCTTCTCCTAGTATTACCTCATAATCTACGCCAGAATATACTATTATTCCATCATCTATATGGGGCTCATATTCTTCCCTTTCCTCTATGGTACAGTTATGAATATCCAAATCCTCGTAGGTTGCAAAGCGCTGGCATATCTGCTTGCTTAAATCTCCATAGGGCATCGGGTGTCTAATTGCAACAACCTTTTTATCCATGGATTTTAGCAACTCGCATATCTTTCGAGTAGTTTGACTCTTACCAACTCCGGTCCTCACGGCACAGATGGATATTATGGGTTTTGTGGATTTAATGCTCGTATTTTCCGGGCCCATCAACCTGAAATCCGCCCCGAAAGCTAGAACGGTTGAAGCCTTATGCATTATATCCTTATGGCTTAGGTCGCTATAGGCAAATATAACCTGTTTGACATCGTTGGCTTGTATCAATTCAGCCAGTTCATCCTCTGAATGGATGGGTATTCCATCTGGATACAGTTCACCAGATAGTACGGGGGGATATATCCGACCCTCGATATTGGGTATCTGTGTAGCGGTAAATGCCACTACATTATAGTTGGTATTTTGCCTAAAATATGTATTGAAAACATGGAAAGCTCTACCTGCAGCACCCATGATTATAGTATTTATACTCGACATAATAAATCCTCCTCTTCAAATCATTCAATATATCATATCGATATTATACAATATCTCGACCAGCATTGCAATAAAATACTTAGGTATGAATCATTATACACTAAATAATAAATATACATGGAATAAATAAAACTCCTTGCAAGAAATGTAAAATTGGATAGAATGAAGGTTATAGACGATAATCATTGTTTAACCGTGTCATCGAATGGCCCATTATGGGGATATATTTCGTATAAAAGGATATCTTTTAAGCATAATAAATCTATGAAGTTAGAAGAGGATTCTGAAGGAGTGAAAAAAATGGATGATACCAAAAATTTCGAGGAGATAAAGGAGAGGTTCAAGGAAGCAGATGTGGATGGGAAGATAGAAATCTACACCACGGTACAGGATTTAACCGTCGATCAGTATAAAGAATTACTTAGGATGTTTCCAATTAAATATTTAGAGAAGCTGGAGAGGGCTATGGCGTAGCATGTCTAAAGGATCGAAGGAATTTTCTTTCGATTCTTTTTAAGTTCACGATAAGGTGGATAGGCTGCATTGGGTAGGGTAGATTTTTTATGTTTATAAGGAAAAACATGTAAAAGATTCATAACTTAAGATATAATATATGTAATGTAGAAGCTATGTTTACATCAGTCCGTAACCAAAGATAAATCTATAGACATACTAGATAGGGCATTTATTTTTGGATCCTATGCTAAAGGTAATTATAATGAAAATAGTGATATAGATCTAGCCATATTTTCTGAAGCATTTAAAGATATGGATCCTGTTGAAGGAATTAAATTTTTATT
>JAAYRM010000056.1 GCA_012518745.1 Tissierellia bacterium | reverse complement strand
GCATGGATACATTGATTCCCGATAAATACTTTGGCGAGGCGGATTGCTCCAAGTCTCATCTACTCAAGACGGGGATCATATTGGGCATTGGAATAGCACTTCACAATGTTCCGGAAGGACTTGCTATTGGGGTAAGCTATGTAGCTGACAAGAATTTGGGTTATACCATAGCGTTGATAATGCTTATCCAGAATATCCCAGAGGGCATGGCTATAGCCGCACCCCTATATATAGGAGGTACTAGTAAATCTAGGGTTATTGGAATTACCGCATTGACAGGGGTACCTATGGGAATCGGTGTGCTAATTGCCTATCTATTTGGCAATATTTCCCCCACTATAATTTCGATGGGCTTAGGATTTGCTGCCGGTGCTATGCTATTTATAGTTTTTGATGAGATGATACCTAGTGCAAATGGTATATTCAGCGGTAGGCCTCCTACGATTGGGGTGCTTGTAGGGGCGCTCTTGGGAATTTTCATCGGTACATTTGGGGTGTAAATTCAAAGGTGGACAGGCCTATACAATTTATTGGTAATATGTAAGCCAGCAGATTATTTTGCTGGCTTATTATGATATGTGGATAGGATTGTATAATGGATGCAGAATAATCTGCTATATTGACAATGGCCCCTGAATGCCTTAGCATTAAGATATTGGAAAGTAATAATTTGATTAAAACGGGAATTAGGATAGGAGGAATAATTTGAGGACACTAACACCATATATGAAGAAGTATAGGATATTTGCCATATTGAGT
Source organism: Tissierellia bacterium (assembly GCA_012518745.1). Taxonomy (GTDB): domain Bacteria; phylum Bacillota; class Clostridia; order Tissierellales; family Tepidimicrobiaceae; genus DUNJ01. The sequence goes on along the minus strand of JAAYRM010000056.1, from coordinate 6,105 downwards.
CCCATATTGATGATACTTGAGGTTATGGCCGATATCGCAATACCCTATTTGATGTCCCGTATAGTGGATATAGGGATTGTGAATAGGGATATTGGATATATAGTAAGGGTTGGACTGATGATGATTGGGGCGGCATTACTTGGAATGCTATTTGGCATAATAAGTGCACATTATGGGGCAAGGGCCGGATTTGGATTCGCCTCTGAAATTAGGGAGAGCGCCTTTAGAAGGATCCAAAGATTTTCCTTTGCGAATCTGGATGAATTCTCTGTCTCATCCTTAATAACTAGACTTACTAATGATTGTGATACCATTGGCAGGGTAACCATGATGAGTTTACGGATGGCAATAAGGGCACCATTTATGGCCTTATTTGCCCTTATTATGGCATTGCGAATCAATGCATCTCTAGCAAAGGTTTTTATGGTGGCTATACCGGTGACGGCCATTGCCATAGGTATAGTATTGATAAAGGCAAGGCCATTGTTTCTGAAGCTACAAACCCGTGTGGACAGGGTAAATGCAATAATTCAGGAAAACCTAACGGGCATAAGGGTTGTTAAATCCTTCAATAGGCAGGATCACGAAGAGGGAAGGTTTAGTGATAGAAATGATGCATTAAGGGATACAGCACTACAGGCTATCGCCTTAATCATATTTCTCATGCCTGTATTAAACCTAGTAATCTACTCTACCATTATGGCCGTACTTTGGTTTGGTGGGCAACAGGTGGTGATGGGAACCATGGGTGGTGGAGAATTGATATCCTTTATCACATATATAACCCAAGTTCTGATGGCATTGATGATGATCTCCTTTTTTTTCATGCAGCTATTGCGGGGTTCAGCCTCTGTCAATAGAGTTTTGGAGGTATTGAATACAGAATCGGAGATCGAAGAGATAGATGAGCCCATTAAAAATATAAGCGATGGATCCATTGCGTTTAATGATGTATGGTTTTGTTATCCAGGAAGCAAGGAGAGGACGCTAAGGGATATTAATCTCAATATAAAATCGGGTGAAGTGATAGGAATCATCGGCTCCACGGGTTCATCAAAATCTACATTGGTTCAGTTAATCCCTAGGTTATATGACGTGACGGAGGGATCAATTACCGTTGGGGGTATGGATATCAGGAAATATGACATAGAGGCATTGCGGGATCAGGTAGCATTTGTATTGCAGAAGAATACCCTTTTCTCTGGTACTATTCGTTCCAATATGCGATGGGGTAACGAAGGGGCGAAAGATGAACAGATTATACGGGCCCTGAAGCAAGCCCAGGCTTGGGAATTTGTATCACAATATGAAGATGGATTGGACCATAGGGTTGAACAGGGCGGAGATAATTTTTCTGGGGGCCAAAGGCAAAGGCTTACCATTGCAAGAGCATTGCTAAAATCACCTAAGATAATAATACTGGATGATTCCACAAGCGCAGTCGATATGACTACAGATGCAAGAATTCAACAGACGTTTAAGGAGGAATTGGGTCATATAACCACAATTATAATCGCCCAAAGGATAGCCTCCATACAATATGCGGATAGGATAATTGTAATGCATGAGGGGAGAATAGAATCCATAGGGGATCATAAAACGTTGAAGGAAATATCTCCGATATATAGTGAGATATATGAATCTCAGCAGAGGGGGGTGGGCGTATAATGAGAAAAGGACATAGGCAGGTACGCCCTAGCGATCCGAAAAAGACATTATTGAGGTTATTTAGCTACTTTAAATTTAATAGGGCATTGTTTTTTTGGGGGATATTTTTTATAATAATTGGATCTATGGCACAGATAGCGGCTAGTGGGATGCTAAGCCCCATTATAGATACATTGGTTGGGGAATATGATCATGCACAGTTTATAAGGTATATAGCCATCATGGGTATGTTCGTAGCATTGATATCGGTAGGACAGTATATAGGGTATAAATTCATGACCCAATTATCCCAAAGGACGGTCCATAGGATACGGGAGGATATGTTCTCGCATATGGAAAAACTACCTATATCCTATTTTGATACCCATTCCCACGGAGATTTAATGTCTACCTTTACAAACGATGTTGATATGCTCACACAATCCCTAGAGCAGAGCACGTCCCAGATAATCATATCCATAGTGACCGTAATAGGGGCCTTCGGCATGATGTTATACCTAAGTTGGATACTAACCTTAGTTGTAATAGCCATGCTGATGATAATGCTGGTGGTTGTAAGATATATTGGGAAAAAATCCGCAGCTAATTTCCGTGATCAACAAGCAAAGTTAGCCGACATGAATAGCTATGTAGAGGAAATGATGTCGGGGCAGAAGGTTGTCAAGGTATTCAACTATGAGGATAGGGCAATTCGTAGCTTTAATACTAGAAATGAGGAGCTCAGGGTGGCAAGTACGGGTGCGGCTACCTACGGGGTAATGCTCATGCCCATTATGGGCAATCTATCCTATGCGCTATATGCACTTATATCCATGTTTGGTGCCTTTTTGGTAATGGTGAATAGCATGAGCGTGGGAAATATAGCTTCCTTCTTACAATATACTAGGGCTATATCGAGGCCTATAACTCAGGTTTCCAATCAATTAAATACACTATTTGCCGCATTAGCAGGTGCAGAGAGAATATTCAATGTCCTAGACGAGGAAATCGAAATAGATCGGGGAGATGTCGAACTAGGGGAAGATTGCGAGGGGCGGGGCAATTTATGCTGGATAGTACCTAGGGGAGATGGGCAATATGATGAGGTACCCTTAAGGGGATTTATAACCTTTGAAGATGTGGATTTTGGTTATGTTCCGGGTAAAAAGGTGCTCAAGGATATAGAATTATATGCAAAACCAGGCCAGAAGATAGCATTTGTAGGTTCTACGGGAGCGGGGAAAACTACTATTACCAATCTGATAAACAGGTTCTATGAGATAGATAAAGGCAATATATTATATGATGGTATAGATATAAGGCGGATTAAAAAACATGATCTGAGAAGCACCATGAGCATTGTACTACAGGATGTTCGCCTATTTGAGGGGACCATAGCAGATAATATCAGGTATGGCAGACTAGATGCTACAGATGAAGAGGTAGAGGAAGCAGCAAAATTGGCCAATGCACATTACTTTATTCAAAATTTGCCTAAGGGATATGATACTATGCTTACAGTAGATGGACAAAATCTTTCCCAGGGTGAGCGTCAACTACTATCCATTGCAAGGGCAGCAATAGCTAATCCTGCCATATTGATATTGGATGAAGCTACATCCTCTGTAGATACTAGGACAGAGACTCTCATTGCACGGGGTATGGATAAACTGATGAGGGGTAGAACTACCTTCGTCATTGCCCATAGACTATCTACGGTCAGGGATGCCGATGCGATAATGGTATTAGAAGAGGGGAAGATAATAGAGCGAGGGGATCATGATGATCTGATGGAGCAGAAGGGCCGTTATTATGCGCTTAATACCGGGGTAGTAGAATTGGAATAGTAAGATGCACTAAAAATCAAGGTTAATTTTACCTTGATTTTTTTAAACTTATAAGTAAATGCTAAGCATATGAGAATAAAATCTTGGAGAAGGATATGATCGATTATGCATATAGATGATAGGGAATTGGATATGGGATGGAATTTCGATAATAGCTATATTCATCTACCTAAAAAATTATATACAAGACAGGGACCAATCCCCGTGCCCTTACCGAAATTAGTTGCCTTCAATAAACCCTTGGCGGAATTCTTAGGTTTAAATGTAAATGTATTGCAGGAGGATAGTGGAGTGGCTATATTGGCTGGTAATAAAATCCCCAAGGGAAGCATTTCAATCGCCCAGGCCTATGCGGGGCATCAGTTCGGATATTTTACCATGTTGGGTGATGGTAGGGCATTGCTATTGGGCGAGCAGATAACCCCTAAAGGTGAAAGATTCGATATACAGTTGAAGGGTTCTGGGAGGACTGCATATTCACGTGGTGGAGATGGGAGGGCTGCCTTGGGACCGATGTTAAGGGAATATATAATAAGTGAGGCATTGCATGGGCTGGGTATACCCACCAGCCGTAGCCTAGGGGTGGTAACAACGGGTGAAACCATAGAACGAGAGGAGACCCTTCCAGGTGCAATATTGACTAGGGTGGCCTCCAGCCATATAAGGGTTGGTACATTTCAATATATTTCAGCCTATGGTAATGTCGAGGAATTGCGCCAGTTAGTCGAATATACATTGCAAAGGCATTTTTCTGATATTACATCAGGTGAGGATAGATACCTCTCATTGCTAAGGGAGGTTATTAAAAGACAGGCTAGGTTGATCGCAAGATGGCAATTGGTTGGGTTTATTCATGGGGTAATGAATACAGATAATATGGCCATTAGCGGTGAAGCGATTGACTTTGGGCCCTGTGCTTTTATGGATACCTATGATCCCAAGACCGTATTTAGTTCCATCGATCGCAATGGGCGATATGCCTATGAAAATCAGCCGCCAATTGCAGCGTGGAACCTTGCAAGGTTTGCGGAAACATTATTGCCATTATTACATGATGATGAGGATAGGGCAATTGAAATTGCAAATGAGGAGATTGCGGATTTTCATGATATATATAGAAAACTATGGCTGGATGGGATGAGAGGAAAATTAGGGATATTTGGTAGGGAACCAGAGGATGAATCCATAATTCATGGATTATTGGATATTATGCAAGCATATGATGTAGATTTTACCAATACCTTTAGAGCGTTGACCATGGGAAAATTATGTGGAACGGAATTTTTCGATAGTAAAGATTTTGTAAAATGGAAGGATGGATGGAAAACCAGGTTGAATAAGCAGCGGAGACCCAAGGAAGAATCGGAACAGCTGATGAGAGGCAATAATCCTGCAATAATTCCCCGGAATCACAGAGTTGAAGAGGTATTGGAAGCAGCGGAAAAACAGAACGATTATGAGCCGATGCATAGGTTTGTCAGAGCTTTATCCGATCCATATGCATATTCGGTAGGGCAGGAAGAATATACGGAATTACCATCGCCATCGAAGATCCCCTATAGAACATTTTGTGGAACCTAAAAGCAATCGGGCAGGAACCTCCTGCCCGTTTATTATTGTCTATCAATATCCCATATATCCTTCAGCTTCCTGCTTAGTCCTATGAATTGTACCATGGGGATGTTCAGGTGGTGCATAGATGGAATACAGCTTAATTGGTCTGCATCCGGTATTGATGAGGTTATGCCATTTGCCGGCTGGCACAAATATTACGCAATCATCGTGTACATATCTTTGGAAATCTAAACAATGCTGGCTATCCCCCATTAGAACCATCCCCTCCCCCTCTTCGATGCGGATGAATTGATCATGATCATGATGTATTTCCAGGCCTATATCATCGCATGGATTAATACTCATCAACGTGAGTTGAAGATACTCTCCTGTCCATAATGCCAATCGATAGTAATTATTCTGTCGGGTAGCATCCTCAATATTTGTAACGAAAGGTTCGGGTCCATAATCCCTCAGGTATGGGGCACATCCACAATCGCAATTACAACAGGATCCAAATCTGTAATCCTCGTACATATCTCCTCATTCCCTTCAAATGATCTACAATATAGTATGCAACATGTTCATGCGATGTTCTTTCCAATTATTTAGATAGGATTCAAATAGATAGTTATTGACATATGTTCAGAACCATGGGTATAATGATTATAAAGGATATATGTTTAAGAATTCAATATGAATATTATATGCTAAATATATGAAATGGGGTGAATATATATGGCGAGGCCTAGAAAACGGAGAAGGGTATGCGGCTTACCTGAAAATAATCGCTTTGGACCTCTAGGTATGGGAATGAATAAAGGACAGTGTATTACGATGACTATAGATGAATACGAAACCATAAGGCTAATAGATCTCGAGGGCTTAACCCAAGAAGAATGTGCATCCCAGATGCATATAGCTCGAACTAGCGTACAGCGTTCCTATAGCACCGCCCGCAAAAAGATAGCGGAATCCCTGGTAGATGGAAAGGTTCTTAGGATAGAAGGTGGTGATTATAGATTGTGCAATGGCTTAGGCAGGGAGTGTGGTGAGG
>JAAYRM010000055.1 GCA_012518745.1 Tissierellia bacterium | reverse complement strand
CCTTATAGGCCCTATCCCCTTCCGGGTCCACTACCTCTTCCACGATGGGGAGGCCATCTATCTCGTGCTCTATTATCTTGACAGCAGCATCCAATATGCTCTCATCCATAGCAACCGTTATTATATTGGGCATCCTCGTCATAATTACACCTATGGGAGTCTTGTGGAGGTTCATGCCGCCGATTAAATTCTTTAGGAAATCCTTCCTAGATACCACCCCGGTCAGATAGCCATTGGATGTAATGAAGATACTGCTAACATCCTCTAGGAACATGGTAACTATGCCATCATATACAGAGACCTCCTCGTCCACCACTATCGGCATGGACTTCCTTTCGGATACCTTTATCCCCTCTATCTTTTCCGATATCAAGTTGAAGCTGGTCTTCCCCGTATAGAAATAGCCCACCTTTGGCCTCGCATCCAATATCCCGGACATCGTGAGTATGGCCAAATCGGGTCGGAGGGTACCCCTTGCAAGCTCCAATCTATTAGCAATCTTCTCGCTAGTAATGGGTTCGTTATCCCTAACTATATCTATGATCTTTTCCTGCCTCTCAGTTAATTGAATCTAGATCACCATCCTTTTTAATTGGGAAGTAGCCCATAATCGGGGTCTACTTCACCAGTTTCGATAGGTCACAAATCATGAGCATGGTCTCGGATATCTTCCTCAATAGGTTCAGCCTATTCTCCCTTATATCCTCGTCTTCTACCATGACCATCACATTGTCGAAGAAATTATCTATGGGTTCCTTCAGTGCTATAAACTGTTCCAATGCCTCATCATATGCTTTGTTATTCAGGCTATCCAAGATCTTCTCCTCGATAGCATTGAATATATTATATAGCTCCAGTTCATCCTTCTCAACCAATAGATCCCTCTTCACCTCATCGGATGGAGCCTCCTTAGCCAGGGTAATTACCCTATTGAAGGCGAATAGCACATCTGCTAAGCCCTCCTGTTCCAGATAATGATTCAATTTATCCGCCCTTAGCTTTAAATCATATATATTGCGGATCCCGGTACTCATTACCCCATCGACTATATCATATCTTATGCCCATATCCATAAGCAAATTCTTTATCCTGCCCTGGATAAATTTCATAATATCCTCTTTGACGCTATTATAATCGAACACCAAGTTATTGTGCTCTACATATATATACAATGCGAAATCGATCAATTCGCTTATATTCAGATTCCACCTTCTATCCAATATTATATTGATTATACCCAGAGCCTGCCTCCTCAATCCATGTGGATCCTGGGAGCCCGTGGGTTGTATCCCTATAGCGAAGATTCCCGATATGGTATCCAGCTTATCCGCAATGCTCAACAGAGCCCCTGCGGTTGTGGTCGGCAGATCATCGCCCGCATACCTAGGCAAGTACTGCTCATATATGGCGGTGCTCACTATCTCATCCTCTTCCGATTGCCGCGCATATTCCATGCCCATCTTGCCCTGCAGCTCGGGGAACTCATTGACCATCTTGGTAGCCAGATCCGCCTTTGAAAGATGGGCAGCCCTACTTACGCTATCCTGGGTCTTCTGACCAACCCCGAGGAAATCGCCGGCCTTCTTGGCCAATTTGCCAACCCTAATCGTCTTATCATATAATGTCCCGAGCTCCTCCTGGAATACTATCCTATGCAATGGCTCCACATAGTCCTCCAGCTTCTGCTTTATATCATCATAGTAGAAGAACTTGGCATCCTCTAATCTAGCCTCCAATACCTTTTCATTTCCCCTTCTAACTATATCTATATGGTTCTCATCCCCATTCCTGACGGTGATGAAATAGGAGAGGAGCCTCCCCTTATCGCTTACAACTGGGAAGAAGCGTAGCTGTTCCACCATCGGAGTTATTATTACATCCCTTGGCAGCCTTAAGTACTCCTCCTTGATCCTGCCGATTATGGGGGTTGGATACTCCACTATATTGGCAACCTCATCCAATAAGCCATCCACCAATAGCATATTCCCGCCCTTCTCCTTAGCTAGCCTCTCCGATCTATATCGTATTATCTCCTTTCTCTTCTCCTGATCCACTATTACATAATTATCCTCTAATATATCAAAGTATTCGTCAATCGAAACCAACTCTATGCTATCGCTCCCTAGGAATCTATGGCCCCTTGTAATATTACCGGCCACTATCCCTTCCAATTCAAAGGGCAATACCTCATCATTCAAGATGGATACCAGCCATCTTATGGGCCTGGCAAATCTGAGATTCTTACCTCCCCATCTCATGGATTTAGGGAATACTATGGATTTTATGATATTGGCCATATTCTCGGCCAGGATATCCCCCGTACTCCTACCCTCATCTACTATCCTTCCAAAGACATATTCCTCTCCATTATGCTCTCCGATATGGATATCCTCAGAGGAAATATTCTTGCCCCTCATAAATCCCTGCAACGCCTTTGTGGGGTTTTCATCCTCATCGTAGGCTATCCTCTTGGCTGGTCCCCTCACGAGTTCCTCCAAGGTCTCCTGGCCATCCTGCAACTCCCCTATTATTAGGGTTAGCCTTCTCGGTGTTGCATAGGTCTCCATGGTCCCATAACCGATCCTCTTCTCCTTCAACATCCCATCCGTTAAATTCCTAAGCTGTTCTAAGGCTCCTTCTATAAAACCAGCGGGCAATTCCTCCGTACCTATCTCCAATAAATATCTATTGCTCATCCTTAACAACCCCTCCCTTTGGTAGAGGAAATTCCGACCCTTCTCCCCGTCCTATATAAGCAGTGGCAACCAACCTAGCCAAATCCCTCACCCTCTTGATATAATGGGTCCTCTCAGTCACGCTTATAGCTCCCCTAGCATCCAATAGATTGAATATATGTGAGGACTTCAGCACATAGTCATAACTTGGAGCTACTAGCCCCTCATCGATACCCCTCCTCGCCTCTTCCTCATACATATTGAATAGGCTCTGGAGGGTCCCTATATCCGCCTGTTCGAAGCTATAGACCGAATGCTCGTATTCCGCCCTCTCGAATATATCCCCATAGGTAAAGCTTTCATTCCACTCTATCTCGAAGATGTTGTCCACATCTTGGAGATACATCGCTATCCTCTCCAAGCCGTAGGTGAGCTCTGCCGATTCCAATTCACAATCGATACCACCCATCTGTTGAAAATATGTAAATTGGGTGATCTCCATTCCATCCAGCCATACCTCCCAGCCCAGACCCCATGCGCCCAGAGTCGGAGCCTCCCAATCATCCTCCACAAACCTTATATCATGCTTTAGGGGATCTACCCCAATGGCCCTCAAACTATCCAGGTATAGATCCTGAACATCCTCCGGTGAGGGTTTCAATATAACCTGTAGCTGGTGATGTTGATATACCCTATGAGGGTTCTTCCCATATCTAGCATCTGCTGGCCTCCTAGAAGGCTCAACATAGACGACCTTCCAGGGCTCCGGTCCCAACGCCCTCAAAAATGTATAGGGGCTCATGGTTCCAGCACCCTTCTCTATATCATAGGGCTCCAGGATTATACATCCCCTTTCGCCCCAAAATCCAAGCAATTTCAGCATTAGATCCTGAAAATACATAGTATTCCCTCCTCATCTGAAGTAAACGAATATAAATTTCAAACCTTACATCCCTATAGAATCATTATAGGGATGTAAGGTACCTAGCCATTTATATTTATAATCTCCCCATCTTCCTTCAATACCTCGATGGTACATTTGGATATCAGGGCACTTCCTAGACCCAATATCGCTAGGGGGGCCGCAAGTATCGTCCCTATTGCAGCTGCGGTCACCGGAATGTTCAATAGGACCTCCCCATCCTTCTTGACGGTGATCTTCGTCACATTGCCCTTCTTCACTATCTCCTTCACCTTATTGACCATCCGCTCTCCCTTATCTGAGATATCCTTGGATTGAGAGCTAGCCTTCTTCTCTATATAGATGATAGCTTCCACCACATCCCCATCGGTTTTCTCAAGGGCCTCCTTGGCCTCGGCGAATAGGACCCCGGTCCTCTCGACCACCCTATCTACCTTCTCCAATGAAATATCCATTCAAATACCTCCATTCCTTTTAATCGCATCCAATATACTCAAAGAATTGAACTGCTTTCTCTCTATCCTATCCAATATGTATTTTACCATAATAGTATGCAATTTAAACATGGTATCCTCTGATATATCTATGGGGAAAACCTCATCCAATGGGGTATATAGTAGGCTATTCATGGCCTTCCATAACCCTATATCCATAAACTCACAATGGGATTCCATCCCCCGACATTCCGAGCATATCACTCCACCCCTAGCTATGCTAAATCCGATTATCTTCGGATTCCTCTCATTACATAGTATGCAGGTATTCAACGATGGCCTATATCCCAGAAAGGATATATACTTCAACTCATAGGATATTATAAGTTTTAAAAAATCCTCTTTGGCATCGGATAGAACTCTTAGACCCTTTAATAATAGGAAGTATAATTTCTCATTTCTATCCTCCTCCACGGTGGATATATTTATTAATTCCAGCATATAGGAGCCGTAGAGCATCCTATCCATATCTTCCCTTATGGAATAGAAGGAGTCCACCACATCGGCTTGATTTATATAATAAAAGCTCCTACCCTTATGCAGCCTATATGCATTATGGGAAAATATCTGGGTATTGGCTATGAGATCGCTCTTGGGATTATAGGCACCCCTAGCCATAACGCTGATCCTCCCCAAATCCTGAGTATATAGGGTCAATATCTTGCTGGTCTCCTTAAATCGCATCTCCCTAGTCACTATTCCCCTTACCCTAGTCTCCATAAAATTGCCCCATTCCTATCTATAGCCAAACCTTCGTATCCTCGATTCCTTCTCCCGCCAATTCCTATCCACCTTCACCCATAGCTGGAGGTTCACTTGGCTACCCATCAACGCCTCTATATCCTCCCTAGCCGCCTTCCCAATCCTCCCCAGCATCCTTCCCCCTTTTCCTATAACCATCCCCTTATGGGAATTCTGTTCACAGTATATGATTCCATGGACATCTAGGAGATCCCTATCATTCCTCTCCTCGATCTTCTCCACCTCTACGAAGATGCCATGGGGTATCTCCTCGTCCAAATTCTGCAATGCCTTCTCCCTTATTATCTCCGATATGATCAATCTCTCCGGCTGATCCGTAATCATATCCTCGGGGAAGTATTGAGGTCCCTCGGGCAATATCCTCTTCAGGCTATCCAGGTATTTATCTATATTATATCCATCGAGGGCCGATATCGGTAGTACATCTACGAACATATCCATCCCCTCGTATTTATGGATCAATCCATCTATCTGCTCTTCCTGCAACCTATCCACCTTGTTTATAAGCAATACGATAGGGGTTTCGAAATCCCTCAGCTCCCCTATTATGAAGCTATCCAACTTGCCTATATCCATGCTATCGTCCACCATAAAGGTGATTATATCCACCTCATCCAATGTGCTCCTGGATACCTTCAGCATATACTCCCCCAGCTTGTTCTTGGGCATTTGAATCCCCGGGGTATCCAGAAATACTATCTGGCAATCCTCCTCGGTATATACCAGCTGGATCTTATTCCTCGTAGTCTGGGGTTTATCCGATATTATGGATATCTTCTCCCCTATGATATGGTTGAGCAATGTGGATTTCCCCACATTGGGCCTCCCAACCACCGTTACAAATCCCGATCTATACATGCAACTCCTCCTAATCGCCTATATCTATATTGGTGCCCGGCTTCACCACCTGAATCCAGGTAATCCCTGGATTCAACGCAATCTCCCTTCCATCCTCATCATAATAGTGGGTTCTATTGCTCCTAGATTTCTTAATCCAACTCAAATCCATGGACTTCCCATTGGTTATATACTTGCCTTTGCCTTCCCCAATCAGATCGATGAATAGTCTACCATCATCATCCACCATCCTGATATCCGCCTCTTGGATTATTATATTCTTCACCTTCACCGGGGCATCATCCAATTCATCCCTATATGGCTCGCCATCCTTGCTATAGCTATATACCCTCTCATCCTCATCGTATATGTATCGACTGGTATTGTCCCTATTATAGTCTATTAGAACATTTTTAGCTACCATTCCATCCAAATCCTCATCTTCTTCGTTGAATTTAAACCCAGAAAAGTCTCCCCTATCCGAATAGCCCTTCTCCGCCTGATAGGCTCTGAGCACCTCCATAGAGGTATAGGTATTATGCGGGGAAACCTTGCCCGTTTCGTTGGTCTTCCACAGTACCGAGCTCGGTACGACCATCCCATCTATATCGTCCATGCCCACAACCCTCATATCATCCTTTGCCTGGGGACTACCGCCCACCCTCACATATATGGAATCATATTCCAATGCAGAGGTTATGAAATAGGGCCTTGCCGATCTTATGGGTCCGATGGATTCCGGATCGTTGATCAAGAATATCGCCATATACCTAGTATATCCACCCTCCACAAGGTATTCATATACCACCTCGGCCTGGGATAATCCCGCTTGCCAACGGGCCTTCGGATGATTATCCAACATGATGGCCATAGGCCTCCTCTCCACCCTATCCCTTGAAGCATATATACCGCTTATCGGAGAGGCCACTTCATCCTCCTGCCCTTCCGCTTCCCCCGTTGCAGTCCTTAGTATCTCATCCTCAACATCCCTTGCATCATCCTTAGTACAACCTATCACCGTCAAAGCCAAAACGATAATTATAATAAATGCTATCCTCCTGATCGACATCTCCATCCCCCGCTATCCAATTATTTGAAATACCAATATACCCACTAAAATGCCCAATATTCCTCCCGATAATACCTCATATATGGTATGGATCCTTCCCTCAATCCTGCTCTCCCCCACCAGAAAGGCTATGAAATAGGCAAGCGTGGACACCAACATATTATTGGCAATAAAGGCTATTATGGTGGCCACACAGAAGGATACGGCCGCATGCCCGCTCACCGCCCCACCTTGGAAATGGGTCCCCCTACCCTTGAAGAACTTGGATTTCAATCCTATGGTCAATATTATAACCAGAGCCAAGGCCACAAATGTAAGGTGAATCGGGGAGTTCTTTATCCTGAATAGCACCAAGTTGGTATATGGGTTCAGCCTATTGAAGAACAATAGGTATCCCACCACCAACGAGTTCACAGCGGCTATCAATACGGCTCCTGCAGCTATATCCTTGGCCAATCGTGCCAATGGCTTGAATTCATCAGTCACCAGATCCACCGTCTTCTCTATAGCAGAATTGAACATCTCCGCCATCAGTACAAAGGTTATGGCGAAGAATAGCAATAGGAACTCCGCCTTGGAGAAGTCGAAGAACAGGCTCATGAGGATGGCTATGCCGGCCATGATAAGATGTATCCGCATATTCCTCTCTGATTTCAACGCATATATGATCCCGGAAACCGCATAATTAAAGCTCTCTATGATACTCCTACTCTTCATACCGTATTTCAGCCTTCCCTTCTATCCTTGAATAAGTTTAGCCTACGCATTATCTCCTTCTCGCTATTCCTCATATCCAATTTCTCATCATCGCCCATATGGTCATATCCCAATAGGTGCAAGGTGCTATGGACCACCAGATAGGCCACCTCCCTTATAAAGGAGTGTCCATATTCGTTGGATTGCTCCAATGCCTTCTCCGCCGATATCACTATATACCCCAATAGCGGGGTAGATACCATAAAATCCTCCTGCAATGGGAAGGATAGGACATCGGTCTCCTTATCAACCCCTCTATAATCCCTATTCAATTCCCTTATCTCCTCATTATCCACGAAGGATACGCTTATCTCATAGCATGGGGATTCCCCTTCCAATAATAGGGTCTCCCTCAAAGCCTCCTCCACGACCTCATATACCTTCTGATCCAATTTCACCTCATCCTGCCTATCATCTATATATATATCCATCTTCAAACCCCCTATGGGTCATCAATTTCAATCCCTGCTCTCATGCTCCTCATAAGCGGCTATTATCCTCTGAATCAGTGGGTGCCTCACTATATCCCGCTTGGTCAGATTACAGACCCCTATCCCCTTCACTTTGGAGAGGACCTTGGATGCCGTAACCAAGCCGGAGGCCTGCCCCCTAGATAGATCGACCTGGGTGATATCCCCGGTAATTATCACCTTAGAGCCAAAGCCCATCCTGGTGAGGAACATCTTCATCTGCTCATCGGTTGTATTCTGGGCCTCATCTAAAATTATATAGGCCGAATCCAATGTCCTACCCCTCATATAGGCGAGAGGTGCCACCTCGATAAGCCCCTTCTCCATCAGCTTCAAATAGGTATCAACCCCCAATATATCAAATAGCGCATCGTATATGGGCCTGAGATATGGATCCACCTTCTCCTTCAAATCCCCAGGTAGAAAGCCTAGGCTCTCACCAGCCTCTACCGCTGGCCTGGTCAAGATTATCCTATTTACCTCCTTGTTTTTAAAGGCATTCACCGCAATCGCCATGGCTAGATAGGTCTTCCCAGTGCCTGCCGGCCCTATTCCAAATACCAATTCATTCTTCCTTATGCTATCCACATACCTCTTCTGCCCCAGCGTCTTGGGCTTGATGCTCTTTCCCTCGGAGGTTATACATATTACATCGTCTAGAAGTTCTTCAATCCTTCCTCCCTTGCCCTCCAATACCAACTCTATGGTATAGTTCAGTTCCTGCTTGGATAGCCTATTCTGCTTCTCTATTATCTTCAATAGCCTCTCTATAACCTCCTGGGCCACCGCAACGGATATTTCATCTCCCGATATGGCCACCCTATTCCGCCTCATCACTATCTTTACATCCAACCTATCCTCGATTATCTTGATGTTTTCATCCAACTTCCCAAACAATGTAGATATCGATTGTATATCATCTATTATCAATTGTCCCTCGTAGTTTTCCCCTTGCAAGATTTGACCTCCCTCAATTCGTGTTGATGGGTCGCTTCACCCCGATCTCCTCTACTGCCTCTACCACTATATGGACGGAAAGCATATCCCCATCGACGGTATATTTTACATCCTTGGATTCTATCTCCACCTTTTCGGTCAGCTGTTCATTTATTCCCTCTATGGCCTTCATATAGATTAACCTCTTCAGGGTATCTATATCCCGTTCCTCTTCCCTAACCTCTACCTCCCTATATTCATGTACCAATATGCCTATAGGTAGCCTTATATCCCTGCCGAAGGGCTTGAGTTCCCTCACCTCTTCGACATAATCCTCGAATGGAATCTCTCCCGTGGAGAATCTGATCCCCTTCGTCCCAAACTTCAACTCATGGCTCTGATATACTTCTCCCGTCTCCCTCTCCATAACCTTTATAATAGGCTCCTCCATGCTATGGGTATAGACGGTTTTAGCTAGGACCTCGCCATCGGCATGGACGAATATATCATCTACATCCGGATCCTCGTCGGTTATGATGCCGGTAATCAATATATCTCCCTTCTCCACCACATCTCCCTTTCGCACCATGGATCTACCGTTCCTAGCTATGGTCTTCAGGATGATTCCCTTCTTGGTAGCTATGATATTACAGGGCGTATCCATATCGATGCTCTTGGGTGGCAGATCCTGCTCCTTGATCTCCACCACCAATTTAGTCCCCCGGAAGTCGACCGAGGCGAAGGATAGGTAATCCAGTTCATCCAATAGGCAATCCCTTATATACTCCCTG
>JAAYRM010000054.1 GCA_012518745.1 Tissierellia bacterium | reverse complement strand
TCTTGCCGGTATCCCCCTCTAGAAATAATTTTAACATATCCGCTATATGGGTCTGGGTTAATCCCTGCAGATTCCCATTTATATCGAGAATGCAGTTTCTCAGTATCCTCTGTTGGATGCCGGTATGTTCCTCTTCAAATAGAGTGCTATCCAATACCACTCCATATTGCATATCCCGTTTGAGTATGTTCTCATAGGCCTTCCTAGCATATTGTTCTAAGAAATCACTATCTACGGAGGCAATTTCAGATGTCCTCCATAGGGTATCCACTATATTGGGATTATAATTCTCTTTTATATAGGGCATCATCTCCAGCCTTATCCTGTTCCTATTATATATCGGCTCTAGATTGGTCCTATCCAGTCGACTCGATATACCCCTTGATGATAGATATTCCTCTATCTCCAATCTTTCTATACCCAATATCGGCCTTATAATATCATCGTTTTTATATTCCATACCCCTCAAGCCATCGATCCCAGTCCCCCTGAAAAACCTCATTATCAGGGTTTCAGCCTGATCATCCTTATTCTGGCCTACTGCGATTTTGCCTCCACCTATTTCGGATAGTATCTCCCTGAAGAAGCCATAGCGTATCTCCCTTCCAGCCTCCTCCGAGGATATACCCTTCGCCCTAGCATATTCATCCATATTGGTAATCCTACTGTAATAGGGTAAGTCTAAGTCCTCGGATAGATTCCGAACGAACTCCTCGTCTGCAAGGGCTTCATCACCCCGCACCCCATGGTTGACATGTGCTATGAAGATATTAAAATCTATCTCCTCCCGTATCTCCAGCAGAATATGAAGGAGGGCCATGGAATCCGGTCCCCCCGAGAGTCCTATTACTATATTATCACCGTCATCGATTAGCTCATATTTTCTGATAGTATTTAAAACCTTCACCTTCATAGTATCACCTATATATAGTATACATCATATCGCTTCCTACTTGAGATATAATTTCTAAAATCTGCAATATAAGGGGCCAGCTACCCATTATATCGAGTAGTTGACCCATTTAAAACGCTAGACAGTTAAATTATATTATAACCCCGATGGCGGCATATCATGTCAACCTATATGCTCTTCCAAACCTTGGTAACCAATACGGTCATATCATCCCGATCCGCATTTCCACTAGCCCTACTAGCCGTCTCGAGTATGCTATTGGCTATAACCTTGGGATTAGGGCTATCCAAGGCTTCGATAACCTCTTTCATCCACCGTTCCTTATCCTCCACTCCCCTATTGGCTTCTAGTACGCCATCTGAGATCATTATCAGGATATCACCGTCCTCAAGGTAGTCCTCATACATATTGAAATCCACATCTTTCAAGAGGCCCACTGGCAGGGATTGGCTATTTATCATCTTAACCTCGTCCCTCTTCTTGATAAAGGTAGCCGGGGATCCAGTCTTGATGAGCTGTAATTTCCCGGAATGTAGGTCCACCATAGATATATCGAATGTGGTAAACATCTCCTCATTGGATCTGAGCATCAGCATGGAATTTATGGTTTTCAAGGCCAGCTCCTTATCAAAGTTGGCTTCTAGGAGCTTCTCGAGCAGTCTAATCGCTATACTGCTCTCATTGTTTGCCTTCCTTCCAATTCCCATGCCATCGCTCAGTGCAACGAAGTATCCATTTGGTGCCTCCCCGAACGTATAGCTATCCCCCGAGATATAGTTTAGGTTATTGGCCTTGGAAGCTATCTCCGTCAGGATATTATAGCCATTGTTCCTGACGAATCTATACATACCCCTCTCCTCCCTACTTCCATCGGATATATAGACTCCCTTCAATGGAATCCCCACGGTTTCAGAGATTATATTTTTAATATTCTCCCGGCTATTCCTATCCTTATATGCCCTGTCCACCTCTATATAGAACTCCACCTCTTCGTTCTCCAATTGGGTCACCATTACCTCCCTGACATCGACATCCTTGTTTCTGAGATTGGCCCATATCACTTCCTCCACATCGTCCTTGAATATGGGTTCCTCATATATATCCCTAGCCACATCGTCTATTATATCGGCAACCCCCGATAATTGTTCTGATAGGAGAACCCTATTCTCAATGATCCTATTCGCCCATGAGTTATTAATCCTCAGTATATCGAATTGGTTGCGGAGCTCCTCGAGCAGCCTATCCTTATTTATACAATAATCTCTAATGGATTTCGGCAATTTTTCATCTATTATACAATCGTTATTCTCCATCATGCTTATAATGGTGAACATGGAGTAATAGGTGGTATAGAAGCCCTCCTCCCAGCAGAATTTTTTCATTCCACAATCCACGCATGCGGAATTCGCCACCGTATCTATTATCTCGTATAGATCCTCCATGGTATAGCTATGCTCGTTGGCCATCGTGCCCTCCAGGGTGGCGCTTAATTCCTTGAATACGCTGGATATATCCCTGAGTCTCCTTATGGCCACCTCGTCCTTCCTATTGGAATGGATCCCCTCCCTATTCCTTCCCATGGCCATATCCATATAATTATGTAGGTAACCGTTGAGCCGCCCATAGATTATGAAAAATATTATGCTGGCCACTATCAGCTCTTTGATATGGATGAAGCTTGTACCATAACCGTTTATATAGAAACTTATTATCGCATTTCCTAATAGAAAACCTAGCACCGAGCCCGTCTTCCCTAGGTCTCTGAATATTCCAGATAATATCCCCGCCAATCCATAGGTGGATAGGATGAAGGGCATTTCCGGTTGCGATATATAGGCTATTATGCCCAATGTTATGCCCACCACCCCTCCTATAAGGGCCCCTTCGCTGAAGCCGAAATAGAGGATTAGAAATATGCTAACTATATTTTTTATGGAGGCACCTAGGATGCTGAAATCGTTAAATCCCAATAGAACCAATCCCAAGGTAATGAGGGTACATATGATCTTTTCATTCGTATACCTATTCCCCATCGATTCGATAGAAGAGCCATAGGCGAATATGTAGATCAGGGTAAAGATTACCAAGCCTTCGAATAGTATCAGTAGGACATCATACGTAGAGACCGTTTTAAATATCGCTAGAAATAGATACTTAATAGCTATAAATGTAACTCCCATCAGGACCGAGGATCTTATCAGGGTAAGGCTTGCCATATATTGCACCCTATTATATATGGCCACCATTATAGTGGCTATGATCACATAGTCTATCCCCTGCAGGCCATGAAAGGAGAATATGCTCAATATCATGGATAGGAAGATATATATATTGAACCTTCCTATGAGCAGATGCGAGATTACAAAGGCTATGCCAAAGGGTGTCAATCGGCCTATCATGCTCGAGCGCCCGATGAGAAAAGCGAAGATGATAGGCATTATATAGCTTAGATCGAATTCAAACATCTCGTTAAACTTTTTCCTCTTAGGTAAAATAAATTCTGCCTTCAACATTCTAAACCCCTCCATTTATTCTTCGTAGGATTATAATAGCAAACTAGAACTATTTTTTTTGTCAATTCCTCTTGTATAGAACTGAGAACTTTCTGACATAAACCTTTAGGTTTTTCCCTTTTTAATTGATGTAAAATCCGACTACCTCAAGCCCATAGATGGCCCCATATCTATCATCTAGCTATAAATAAAAATATTCATATCTGATGTATAAAACTGTATAAAATGCACCCAATGAATATTTGAATCCCTATCTTATGGCATAAAAAAAAGTAAATAAGGAACAATCCCATGAGATTATTCCCTACTCACCCTAAATATACAAAGTCTGAAAATCATATAACTCCTCTTTATAAGTCCCTATAGCCTTGCCCAGCTCCCCTTCTGCCATCTCTTGTCTTCAACTGATCCTGTTTTTCGCTACTATCTTTTAAGAATGAGGACAGCTTATCTTCAAAAGACATATTTCTTTGCCTATCTTCCGTTCTTTGCCAATCGACCTCAATTGGATTGCTCGTCTTAGGTCTGGCTTGTCTAATAGATAGACTGATCTTACCATCGTCGGTTATCGATAGCACCTTTACCTTTATCTTTTGATCTTTTTTCAAGTAGTCGGATACCTTTTCAACATAGTCATCAGATATTTCTGATATATGCACTAATCCACTTTTCCCTCTGCCGAGATGGACGAATGCTCCAAAATTTGTAATACCTGTGACTGTGCCCTCAACTACTTTTCCAACAGTTACGGGCATAAATTAATAACTCCTCCTTATAATATATTCTCTGTCAATTATATATTAGAATCTTCGTATTGTCAACGAATCCTATTATTTTCTAAATTTGAATAAGCCGTTATCATTCCTATTCCTATCGATATAGATAATTTCCCTAGGTCTGACCATGCCTAAATCCTCCCGAGCAACCTTCTCAACAAAATTGAGCGAACCCTTGGTCTTGATCTCCTCTTCCAATTCTTCAATCTCCTCTTCTAATTGGCTGATCTGCTCTTCCTTCTGTTGTCGTTTATGCTTCAAATCCCTGATCAGTATTCCCTGGCTTATGAAAATCCTTCCGATATGTAATGCCAGGATCAATAATATGATATTTCGTATCCTAAATCTGCCCTTTTTTCTCTTCGTGCCCTTCATAAT
>JAAYRM010000053.1 GCA_012518745.1 Tissierellia bacterium | reverse complement strand
TTTTTAATCTAGTTATCCTTATTTCCGCTATGATATATAGCATGATCAATATAAAAAAGGCTATCACTAAGGTCATCATGATCTCCATATTATATATGCTAATTATCTCCCTTATATGATCCATATGCTCTTACCCCCTATACTTCCTTAGATATTTCCCCGATAGCCTTTATGGCTGATTCGATCTCTTCGTGGGTATTGAAAGGTCCGAAGCTAAATCGAACGGTTCCCCTTTCGAAGGTTCCTATGGTCTTATGTGCAAGGGGTGCACAATGCAATCCCGATCGTACCTCAATTCCGTACTTTTGATCCAATATATAGCTGAGTTCGGAAGAATCCAAATCTCCAATATTGATCGATACCACAGCCGCCTGATATCTGGTATCCAATGGCCCATAGGCCGATACCTTGTCCAATCCCGTAATACCCTCAATAAAATGCTCTGTCAATTCCTCTTCATGTTTCCTTATATTCTCCATTCCCTCATCCAATATATACCTTACGCCTGCCCCCAACCCTATAATCCCCGGGCCGTTGAGGGTGCCACTTTCATACCTATCGGGCCTTATATCCGGCTGTTCCAATAGATGGGAGGTGCTCCCTGTTCCCCCATGCATCATCTCCTTGAGATCCAAATCCTCAGCTATATATAATCCCCCCGTACCCTGAGGCCCTAATAGACCCTTATGCCCCGGAAAGGCCAACATATCTATATTCAACTTCCCTATATCTATATCGTATACACCCGCAGATTGGGCTCCATCCACTAGATAGTATATTCCCTTCTCCCTGGCTATATCTCCTATATCTTCTATTGGCAATATGGTACCAGTTAAATTGGATATATGGGTAGTGACTATCAGCTTGGTATTCTTTCTAATACTATTTTTAATATGGGCAGGGTCTATTCTACCCATGGCATCCCCATCTATAATGGTAGCCTCTACGCCTAGGTTTTCCAAGACCATAATAGGCCGTAGAACCGAGTTATGCTCCATAGAGGTTGTAATCACATGATCCCCTTCAGATAATATACCTTTAATCCCTATATTTAGGCTTTCCGTACAATTGAAGGTAAATACCAGATTCATAGGATCTGCAATATTGAATAGTCCCGCTATCGCTTCCCTTGTTTCAAATATTTTCTTCCCCGCCTCTATCGCCGATCTATGTCCGGATCTACCTGGATTGGCACCAAATTCCTTCATGCCTTCCATCATTGAGTCATAGACCACGCTAGGTTTAGGGAAAGATGTAGCTGCGTTATCAAAATATATCATCCTCATACCTCCATTGTTTTATATTGTAATTATATCATATTATCTGACGAAAGTGGCGGGGTATAGACAGTAAAAAAATGGCCATCAAAGCAATGGCCATTTTTTTATCCTAACCGTTCATATACCGTCTCGAGTATGCTATCCCTTAACTGGTTACCATCCTCGAGCAACTGGTTCATTCTGCTCTCTATCCTATTCCTGTACTCTTCATCCTTTATACTGAGCAGGTTAATCCTTACATTGAAGAGGGAACCTTCTAGCCCTGTCGCTATTAAGAGGGCCCCTACGCCTACATCGGTAATGGCGTTTACATTCCCATGATCCGCAAATACCCTTTGCAACTCCAATACCCTATAACATTCCTCCGCAGCCCTCAATGGTACCTCCAAGGCCACCTTATACCCCTCCTGAATAGCCGCAGACCTCTTCGCCTTCTCCTCTTCCGTCTCCCGGGGCAGTTTAAACGCCTGCATCACCCCATCGAAGGCTGTAGTATCCTCATGGACAATCCGATTCAGCCGTTCTATACTCTTCTGTAGTTCGGCAAAATCATCATCCATGTTCTCCTTTACATCTGCACTCAATTCCTCATAGGCCTTTTTCCCTATCGTCAAATTGCCTACCATGGATGTCAACGCGGTTCCTAGGCTACCAGCCAGAGCTGCAACACTCCCGCCTCCTGGAGTTGGATCCCCGGATGCTACCTTGGTTACATATTCCTCTAAACTCCTATCCGTTATCATATAAACCACCACCATTCAATTATTAATAGGATGTATATCCAATTATCTAAATCGAAATAGCCCTATATTCATAGATTATATTATACTCAGCTAGTATAATCAAATATAGATTATTTAAT